>JANWZI010000001.1 GCA_025054695.1 Myxococcota bacterium
GCGCGCGTCGCGCTCGTGTGCGTGGAGTGCGGCGCGCGCAACTACCACGTCTCCGCGAGCCGCACGGGGCGACCGATCCGGCGCAAGAAATTCTGTCCGCGTTGCGGGCGACACACGGTGCACGAGCAATCCAAGTAACGAGGGGTCCACGACGACAGGCGGACAGTTCACAGGCCAGTAGCTCCAACGGTAGAGCAGCGGATTCCAAATCCGTGGGTTGGGGGTTCGAATCCCTCCTGGCCTGCCGCCCGACGAGGCGAGAGAGAACGCGATGGCGACGCGAGAGGACGAGACGAGCCGGGAATCGGAGCGCGACGGCGATCCGGCCGAGGAGCAGGGTGCGGCCGGCGCCCCGGACGAGGGGGCGGCGCCGGAGCGCGAGATGACCGTGCGCGAGCGGGAGGAGGCGGCGACGCAGATCGCCGGCCCCGAGCGCTACGTGCTATTCGGCTTCGTCGCGCTCGCGGCCGTCGCGATGTGGCTTTTCGACAAGATCATCGCGCGCGTCTGGGACGAGTTCGCCGAGCCGCCGCCCGTGCTCGTGCTGTCGATCGCGGCGCTGGCGGCCGTGATCCTGGCCGTTTCGTTGTACGCGACACCGCGGATCCGCACGCTCGCGTCGGAAATCGCAGTCGAGCTCGGCAAGGTGACCTGGCCGACCCGGAAGGAGACCTATTACGCGACCGTCGTCGTGATCGTGACGTCCATCATCGCCGCCATCATCGTCTCCGCGTTCGACGCCGTCTGGTCGTCGATCACGGACCTCATCTACAAGGTGTGAGCCGTGACGCGCGAATCGTCCGAAGGTGGGGCGCCGACGCGTGCCGCGAACATGAAGTGGTACGTCGTGCAGGCCCAGTCCGGCCACGAAAACCGCGTCAAGGCGGCGCTCCTCGAGCGCATCCGCCAGCACGGCATGGAGCGCTACTTCGGCGAGATCCTCGTGCCGCGCGAGAGCGTGCAGGAGACCCGAGCGGGGCAGAAGCGCGTCTCCAGTCGCACCTTCTATCCCGGTTACGTCTTCGTGCAGATGGACCTCAACGAGCACACCTGGCACCTCGTCCGCGACACGCCGCGGGTCAGCGGGTTCGTCGGCGGCCGCACGCCCTCTCCCGTCCCCGAGGACGAGATCGCTTCGATCGTGCAGCAGGTGGCCGAGGGGGCCGCCAAGCCCAAGCCGCGCGTCGTCTTCGAGCCGGGCGATCACGTGCGGGTCGTAGACGGTGCGTTCGCCAACTTCACGGGGACCGTCGAGGAGGTCAAGCCCGAGAAGCAGAAGGTGCGGGTGCTCGTCTCGTTCTTCGGCCGCGCCACCCCGGTCGAGCTGGACTACGCACAGGTCGAGAAGACGGTCTCGTAGATCGCGAAGGGCACGTCATGAAGAGGGTCACTGGTCAAGTCAAGTTGCAGTTGCCGGCGGGCAAGGCCAATCCCGCGCCGCCGGTCGGGCCCGCGCTCGGCCAGCACGGCGTCAACCTGATGGCGTTCTGCAAGGAGTTCAACGCGCGGACCGCCAAGCAGGAGGGGTTGATCATCCCCGTCGTCGTGACGATCTACTCGGATCGCTCGTTCACGTTCATCACGAAGACGCCGCCCGCCAGCGTGCTCATCAAGCGGGAGATCGGCTTGCCGCTCGGCAAGAAGCCGGGCTCCGGGAGCAAGCGGCCCAACCGGGACAAGGTCGGCCGCATCACGCGGGCCCAGCTACGCAAACTGGCCGAGGAGAAGATCAAGGACATGAACGCCGCGTCGATCGAGGCGGCGATGCGCTCGATCGCGGGCACGGCGCGCTCGATGGGCGTCGAAGTGGTCGATTGAAGTCGGGGCGGCGCGTCGGAGTCGTTCGAGGAGTAGGCCGATGAGGGAAGGCAGGAGACGACGGGAAGCGATCGCGCGGGTGGACCGCTCGCGTTCCTATTCGCTGCGCGAAGCCTGCGCGCTCGTCAAGGAGGCGAGCTTTGCGCGTTTCGACGAGACGGTCGACGTCGCCGTCCGGCTCGGCGTCAATCCGAAGCACGCCGACCAGCTCGTCCGCGGGGCGGTCGTGCTGCCGCACGGCGTAGGCAAGACCAACCGCGTGCTCGTCTTCGCCAAGGGCGACAAGGCGCGCGAGGCGACCGAGGCGGGCGCCGATCACGTGGGCGCCGAGGATCTCGTGGCGAAGGTGACCGAAGGCTGGCTCGAGTTCGATACGGTCATCGCCACGCCCGACATGATGGGCCAGGTCGGCCGGCTGGGCCGCATCCTCGGTCCGCGCGGGCTGATGCCGAACCCGAAGGTCGGCACCGTCACCTTCGAGGTCGGCAAGGCCGTGCGGGAGGCCAAGGCAGGCAAGGTGGAGTTCCGGTCGGAGAAGACCGGCGGCATCGTCCACGCGCCGGTCGGCAAGCGCTCGTTCGCCGCCGATGCGCTCGCGGACAACGTGCGCACGCTGCTCGAAGCGCTGGTCAAGGCGCGCCCGGCCGCCGCCAAGGGCCGTTACGTGCGCGGGATCGTGCTGAGCGCGACGATGGGTCCGGGGATCAAGGTGGACCCGGCGAGCTGTGGGGTGGAGGTCTGAGATGGCCGCCCAGAACGTGCGGGACGCCAAGAACGCGCAGATCGCGCAGATCCGGGACCGATTCCGACGGTCCGCGTCGGCGGTGTTCGTCGATCCGAGACACGTCGACGTCGAAACCATCACGAACCTGCGGGTGCGCTTCCGCGAAAAAGGCGTCGAGTACCGCGTCGCCAAGAACACGCTTGTGCGTCGCGCCCTCGAAGGCACGCCGTACGAACGGGCAGGGGTCGATCGCCTGCTCGTCGGCATGACGGGGGTGGCGTGGAGCTACGAGGATCCGACCGCTGCCGCGCGCGTGCTCAAGGCGTTCCGCGCGGAGAACGAGAAGCACGGCAAGCTCACCATCAAGGGTGGGGTGGTCGAGTCGACGCTCTTCGGCGCCGAGGAGGTCGAATCGACGCTCGCGACGATGCCGGGGCGCGACGAGGTGCGGGCCACGTTGCTCGCGACGCTGCAGGCGCCGGCGCAGCGGCTCGTCGGACAGCTCGCGGCGCCGATGCAGAGCCTGGTGCGCGTGCTCGACGCGCGCCGGCGGCAGCTCGAGGGGGCCTGAGTGAGACGATGCGGCCTCGGGTCCACGAGGCCGCGCTGGGCTGCGCGAGACGCAGTGCGATCCGGGAGAGGAAGCGATGGCAACGATGAACGTGGAGAAGATGGTCGAGGAGCTCAGCTCGTGGACCGTCATGGACGTGGCGAACCTCGTCAAGGAGCTGGAGAAGCGCTGGGGCGTTTCGGCCGCTCCGGTCGCGGCTGCACCGGTCGCCGCGGCCGGCCCCGCGGCGGCGGCGGCTCCGGTCGAGGAGAAGACGGAGTTCGACGTCGAGCTGACCGAGGTGGGGCCGAAGAAGATCGATGTGATCAAGGCGATCCGCGAGGTGACCAACCTCGGTCTGACGGACGCGAAGAACTTCGTCGAAAGCGCCCCCAAGATGATCAAGGAGGGCGTCTCCAAGGCGGAAGCCGAGGAGCTCAAGAAGACGCTGTCGGCCGCCGGCGCAACGGTTACTAACAATTTGTGCGGGGCCCGCGCGCTACGTTGGCCCTGATGGACGGTGCGGGGCGGGGGGGTTTTCTGCCGCGCCGCGCCGGCGGATGCTCGCTTGTCCGTACCGCCCACCGTCCGACCCAGCCGAGGTAGCCCTCCGATGAGCGCGATTCCGACGATCCAGACCAACTTCCGGGTCCGTCACAGCTTCGGGAAGATCGAGAAGGTCATCGAGATCCCGAATCTCATCGACATCCAGAAAAAGAGCTACGAGAAGTTCCTTCAGGCCAACGTCCCGCCCGCGGAGCGTCAGGACATCGGTCTGCAAGGCGTCTTCCGGAGCGTCTTTCCCATCCGCGACTTCAACGGCACGAGCGAGCTCGTGTTCGTCGGGTACACGCTCGAGCGCCCGAAGTATGACGTCGAGGAGTGCCGGGCCCGGGGGATGACCTACGCCGCGCCCATCAAGGTGACGGTGCAGCTCATCATCTACGACACCCAGGGGGAGGGCTCGGAGCGCGCGGTGCGCGACATCAAGGAGCAGGAAGTCTACTTCGGCGAGATCCCGCTGATGACGGAGAACGGCACGTTCATCATCAACGGGACCGAGCGCGTCGTCGTCAGCCAGTTGCACCGGGCGCCCGGCGTCTTCTTCGATCACGACCGGGGCAAGACGCACGCGTCGGGCAAGCTCCTGTACCAGGCGCGCGTCATTCCGTATCGCGGGAGCTGGCTCGACTTCGAGTTCGACGCGAAGGATCTCATCTACGTCCGCATCGATCGGCGTCGCAAGCTGCACGCGACGGTGCTGCTCAAGGCGCTCGGATACAGCACCCACGATTTGCTGCGCTTCTACTACGACACGGAAACCGTCTTCCTCGAGTCGGGCAAGAAATATTCGAAGTCCATCGAATACGACCTGCTCGAGGGGCAGCGCGCGACGCGCGACATCAAGATCGGCGACGAGGTGATCGTCCGGCGCAATCGCAAGTTCACCCGGCACGCGATCCAGAAGTTGCGGCAGGCGAAGCTCGATCGCGTCTCCGTCGACGTTTCGGAGCTCGTCGGCAAGGTGAGCGCGGAAGACGTCGTCGACGAGGAGACGGGCGAAGTGCTGCTCGCCGTCAACGAGGAGGTCACCGAAGAGAAGCTCGAGGCGCTGCGACGCGCGGGCGTCACGCAATTTAAGATTCTCTTTATCGACGGCCAGAACGTGGGCAGCTACCTGCGCGACACGCTGCTCGCGGACAAGGTCGCGACGCAGGAGGACGCCATCCTCGAAATCTACCGGCGCCTGCGACCGGGGGATCCGCCGACGCTCGAGACGGCACGCACCTTCCTGCACAATCTGTTCTTCAATCCGGAGCGCTACGATCTAAGCAAGGTCGGGCGTCTCAAGCTCAATTACAAATTCTATCCGGACGGCGAGTCGGCTCCGGGTCTCGAGACCACCGTGTTGACGCCACGGGACATCCTCGAGACGGTCCGACACCTGATCAAGCTCAAGAACGAGCGAGGGACGGGGGACGACATCGATCACCTGGGCAATCGCCGGGTGCGTGCGGTCGGCGAGCTGATGGAGAACCAGTACCGCATCGGGCTCGTGCGCATGGAGCGTGCCATCAAGGAAAAGATGAGCATGTCTCAGGAGCTCGAGACGCTCATGCCGCACGACCTCATCAACGCGAAGCCGGTGAGCGCGGTGCTCAAGGAGTATTTCGGCTCGTCGCAGCTGTCGCAATTCATGGAGCAGACCAATCCGCTCTCGGAGGTGACGCACAAGCGCCGTCTGTCGGCGCTTGGGCCGGGCGGCTTGACGCGCGAGCGGGCGGGATTCGAGGTGCGCGACGTGCACGCGACGCACTACGGACGGATCTGCCCGATCGAGACGCCGGAGGGCTCGAACATCGGTCTCATTGCGTCGCTGTCTACGTACGCGCGCGTCAACGACTACGGATTCGTCGAGACGCCCTATCGCAAGGTCGTTGACTGCCGCGTGACCGACGAGGTGCGCTGGTACAGCGCGCTCGAGGAGGAAGGCAAGTACATCGCCCAGGCCAACGCGCCGGTCGACCCGAAGACGCAGCGGCTGACCGAGGCGCTCGTCGCCGCGCGCTACAACGGCGAGTTCAAGATGGTGCCGCCGTCGGAGATCTCGCTTATCGACGTTTCGCCGAACCAGCTCGTATCGGTCGCCGCGGCACTCATCCCGTTCCTCGAGCACGACGACGCCAACCGCGCGCTCATGGGCAGCAACATGCAGCGCCAGGCGGTGCCACTGTTGCGGACCGAGGCGCCCATCGTGGGAACGGGGCTGGAGGCGAAGGTGGCGCGCGACTCCGGGGTGTGCGTCGTGGCCAAGCGCGACGGCGTCGTCGAGCTCGTCGACGGCAGCCGCATCGTCGTGCGGGCGGAGGGCGAGGGCGGGGTCTTCCCGGACATCTACCGCCTCGTGAAGTTCCAACGCAGCAACCAGAATACGGCGTACACCCAGAAGCCGATCGTGCGGCCGGGCGATCGGGTGCGCGCGGGCGACGTGATCGCGGACGGGCCTGCCGTCGACGGAGGCGAGCTCGCGCTCGGTCGAAACGTGATCGTCGCCTACATGCCGTGGGGCGGATACAACTTCGAGGACTCGATCCTCGTCAGCGAGCGCATCGCGAAGGACGACGTCTTCACGAGCGTGCACATCGAGGAGTTCGAGTGCATCGCGCGCGAGACGAAGCTCGGCAACGAGGAGATCACGCGCGACATTCCGAACGTAGGCGAGGAGGCGCTCAAGGATCTCGACGACAGCGGCATCGTGCGCATCGGGGCCGAGGTCAAGGCGGGAGACATCCTCGTCGGGAAGATCACGCCGAAGGGCGACAGCCCGCTGTCGCCGGAGGAGAAGCTGCTGCGTGCGATCTTCGGCGAGAAAGCGGGCGACGTGCGCGACTCGTCGCTGCGGGTGCCACCCGGCGTCTCGGGCGTGGTCATCCAGGCCCGCGTCTTCGCGCGCAAGAAGACCGAGAAGGACGAGCGCGCGCGCCAGATCGAGGACCAGGAGCGCGCGCGGCTCGAGAAGGACATGGCGGACGAGATCAAGATCCTGCGCGAGTCCGCCTACGAACGCATCCGCAAGCTGCTCGTCGGCCGCACGACCGAGGCGCGGCTGACGGATGACAAGGGCAAGGTGCTGCTCGCGCGCGGCACGAAGATCACGGCCGCTGAGCTCGATCCGATTCCGCGCAAGTATTGGGGTCAAATCGAGGTGGACCGCGGCGGGGACAAGGTGCAGGCCGTCCTCGCGCAGCTCGCCGAACAGACGCAAGCGATCGAGACGCTGTTCCGGGAAAAGATCGACAAGCTGAGTCGCGGCGACGAGCTGCCTCCCGGCGTGCTCAAGATGGTGAAGGTGTACATCGCCATCAAGCGCAAGCTGCAGGTGGGCGACAAGATGGCGGGGCGGCACGGAAACAAGGGCGTCGTCAGCCGCATCGTGCGCGAGGAGGACATGCCGTACCTGCAGGACGGGACGCCGGTCGACATCGTGCTCAATCCGCTCGGTGTTCCGAGCCGCATGAACGTCGGGCAGATTCTCGAGACGCACCTGGGATGGGCCGGGTTCCTGCTCGGCCGGCAGTTGCAGGACATGATCGATCGGCTCGGGCACGGACCGGACAAGATCCGGGCGCACCTGCGCAAGATCTTCCGCTCGGGGCCCGTCCGGAAGCTCGTTGACGAGCTCGACGACGACGGCGTGATCGCGTTGGCGCGCAAGTTCCGCGGTGGGCTGTTCCTCGCTTCCCCCGTTTTCGACGGAGCCAAGGAGAGCGAGATCAAGGAGCTGCTCACGCTCGCGGGGGTCGATCCGAGCGGGCAGATGGTGCTGTTCGACGGGCGCACCGGAGAGGCGTTCCACCGCGACGTGACGGTGGGGGTGGCGTACATGCTCAAGCTACACCACCTCGTCGACGACAAGATCCATGCGCGCAGCACCGGTCCGTACTCGCTCGTCACGCAGCAGCCGCTCGGTGGCAAGGCGCAGTTCGGCGGGCAGCGTCTCGGCGAGATGGAGGTGTGGGCGATGGAAGCGTACGGCGCCGCCTACGCGCTGCAGGAGTTCCTGACCGTCAAGAGCGACGACGTGGAAGGCAGGACGCGGATGTACGAATCGATCGTCAAGGGCGAGATGCAGCTCAAGGCGGGACTGCCCGAGAGCTTCAACGTGCTCGTCAAAGAGTTGCAGGCGCTCTGCCTCAACGTCGAGCTCATCGAGGCGCCGACGCAGCCCGGTGCGGCGGATGTGGCCGCCGAGGAGGAGTGACCGATGCGGGACCTGTTCAGCCCCTTCGAGAAGCCGCGCGATCCGGTCTCGTTCTCCGCGATTCGCATCTCGCTCGCGTCGCCGGAGCGGATCCGCGAGTGGTCGCACGGCGAGGTAAAGAAGCCGGAGACGATCAACTACCGGACCTTCAAGCCCGAGAGGGACGGGCTCTTCTGCGCGAAGATCTTCGGTCCGGTCAAGGACTACGAGTGCAATTGCGGCAAGTACAAGCGGATGAAGCACCGCAACATCGTCTGCGAGAAGTGCGGTGTGGAGGTCATCCCGTCCAAGGTGCGCCGCGAGCGGCTCGGGCACATCACGCTGGCGACGCCCGTCGCCCACATCTGGTTCCTCAAGAGCCTGCCGTCGCGCATCGGAGCGATCCTCGACGTTTCGCTCAAGGACCTCGAGCGCGTCCTGTACTGCGAGTGCTACGTGGTGCTCGATCCACGGGAGACGTCGCTGCGACGCGGCGAGATCCTCACCGAAGAGCGCTACCAGGAGCTCGTCGCCGAGCTCGGTGAGGATGCCTTCAGCGCCGCAATGGGCGGCGAGGCCATTCTCGAGCTGTTGCGCGGCGTCGACGTGCACGCGCTCGCGGAGGAGCTGCGGCGCGAGATGCGCGAGACGAGCAGCGAGGCGCGGCGCAAGAAGATCGCGAAGCGCCTCAAGGTCGTCGAGGCGTTCAAGCAGTCGGGCAATCGCCCGGAGTGGATGATGCTCACGGTCATACCCGTGCTGCCGCCGGACCTGCGACCGCTCGTGCCGCTCGACGGGGGTCGCTTCGCGACGAGCGATCTGAACGACCTGTACCGCAGGGTGATCAACCGCAACAACCGCCTTCGGCGCCTGATGGACCTCAACGCGCCCGAGATCATCATCCGCAACGAGCGCCGCATGCTCCAGGAGGCCGTGGACGCCCTCTTCGACAACGGGCGCCGCGGCAAGGTCATCACGGGACCCAACAAGCGCCCGCTCAAGTCGCTCTCGGACATGCTCAAGGGCAAGCAGGGCCGATTCCGGCAGAACCTGCTCGGCAAGCGGGTGGACTACTCGGGGCGGTCGGTGATCGTGGTCGGCCCGAACCTCCGGCTCCACCAGTGCGGTCTGCCGAAGAAGATGGCGCTCGAGCTGTTCAAGCCGTTCATCTACAACAAGCTCGAGGAGCGCGGTCTCGCCACCACGATCAAAAGCGCGAAGAAGCTCGTCGAGAAGGAGCGCCCCGAGGTCTGGGACATCCTCGAGGAGGTCATCACGGAGCACCCGGTGCTCCTCAATCGCGCGCCGACGCTGCACCGGCTCGGGATCCAGGCGTTCGAGCCGGTGCTCATCGAGGGCAAGGCGATTCAGCTCCATCCGCTCGTCTGTCAGGCATTCAACGCCGACTTCGACGGCGACCAGATGGCGGTGCACGTCCCGCTGTCGATCGAGGCCCAGATGGAGGCGCGCGTGCTCATGATGAGCACGAACAACATCCTGTCGCCCGCGAATGGAAAGCCCATCATCAATCCGACGCAGGACATCGTCCTCGGTCTGTACTACATGACGCGCGAGCGCCCGTTCGCAAAAGGTTGCTTCCGCGAGGACCGCAAGGGGGATCTGCGGGGGGTGTTCAGCTCACCCGCCGAGGTCCGCATGGCCTACGACGCGGGGGCCGTGGACCTGCACGCGCGCGTGCGCGTACGCATCGACGGCCGGCTCGTGGACACGACGGTCGGACGCGTGCTCGTTTCCGAGGTGCTGCCGCGCGAGGTCGAGTTCGACGCCGTCAATCGGGTGCTTGACAAGAAGGCGCTGTCGGCGCTGATCGACCACTGCTACCGCAAGAGCCGCAACAAGGCGACCGTCTTGCTCGCGGACCGGCTCCGCACCCTGGGCTACGAGATGGCCACGCAGGCGGGCATCTCGATCTGCATGGACGACATGCGAATTCCGCCGACCAAGGAGGAGATCCTCCAGGCGGCGGAGCGCGACGTCGCCGCGGTCGTCGAGCAGTACCAGGACGGACTGATCACCGACGGTGAGCGGTACAACAAGGTCGTCGACATCTGGGCGGCCGCGGCCGACCAGATCGCGCGCGACCTGCTGGATGGCATCGGCAAGGAGACGATCGTTGACCCGGAGACGGGGCAGAAGCGCAGCACGGCCTCGTTCAATCCGATCTTCATGATGGCCGATTCGGGCGCGCGGGGCAGCAACCAGCAGATCCGTCAGCTCGCGGGCATGCGCGGGCTGATGGCCAAGCCCTCCGGCGAAATCATCGAAACCCCAATCAAGGCCAATTTCCGCGAGGGACTCTCGGTGCTCGAGTACTTCATCTCGACGCACGGGGCGCGCAAGGGGCTGGCCGACACGGCGCTCAAGACGTCGAACTCGGGCTATCTGACGCGGCGGCTCGTGGTGGTCGCGCAGGATGCCGTGATCACCGAGTACGACTGCGAGACCCTCGACGGGATCTGGGTCTCGAAGCTCGAGGAGGGCGGCGAGGTCGTCGCGACGCTGGGCGAGCGCATTCTCGGTCGCGCGGCGCTCGAGGACATCGTCGATCCGGTCACCGGCGAGGTGCTCGTGCAGGCCGGCGAAGAGATCGACGAGAAGCGCGTCGAAGCCATCGAGAACGCCGGCATCGAGAAGGTCATCATCCGCTCCGTGCTCACGTGTCAGACGCGGCGTGGAATCTGTGCGAAGTGCTACGGTCGGGATCTCGCGCGCGGCTACAGCGTGAACATCGGCGAGGCGGTCGGCATCATCGCCGCGCAGTCCATCGGCGAGCCGGGCACACAGCTCACGATGCGGACGTTCCACATCGGGGGAGCGGCCGCGCGCGGCAAGGTGGAGCAGAGCACCATCGAGGCGCGCTTCGACGGAATCGCGCGCCTGGAGAACGTGCGTCTGGTCCGCCGGCGCAACGGCGACGTCGTCGTGATGAATCGGCACGGCATCATCCGCATCGTCGACGAATCGGGACGCGAGCGCGAGCGCTACAACCTCGTCTACGGGGCCACGCTCAAGGTCGCCGACGGCGCGCGCGTCCAGAAGGGACAGCTTCTCTCCGAGTGGGATCCGTACGCCCTCCCGATCCTCACCGAGGTGTCGGGCGTGGCGCGTTGGGGAGACATCATCGACGGCGTGACCATGGAGGAGAAAGTCGACGAGGTCACGGGACGGTCGCGTCGGTGGGTGATCGAGGCGCGGGACCCGAACGCGCGACCGCGGATCACGATCAAGGATCCCACGACCGGCGAGACGCTGCGGGTCGGGGACAACGAGGCGCGTTATTTCCTGCCGGTCGGGGCGAACATCGGCCCGAGCGACGGCCAGTTCGTCGAGGCGGGTGAGGTCATCGCGCGCATCCCGCGCGAGACGACGAAGACCAAGGACATCACGGGTGGCCTGCCGCGCGTGGCGGAGCTGTTCGAAGCGCGCAAGCCCAAGGACCACGCGATCATCTCGGAGGTCGACGGCATCGTCACCTTCGGCAAGGACATCAAGGGCAAGCGCAAGGTGATCATCACGCCCGAGGTGGGCGAACCCAAGGAGTACCTGATCCCGAAGGGCAAGCACCTCACCGTCAAGGACGGCGATCGGGTGCGCGCGGGCGAGCCGCTCATGGACGGGCCGGCCAATCCGCACGACATCCTCCGCGTCAAGGGCGAGAAGGAGCTGGCGGCGTGGCTGGTCAACGAAATCCAGCAGGTCTATCGGCTGCAGGGCGTCAACATCAACGACAAGCACATCGAGGTCATCGTGCGCCAGATGATGCGACGCGTGCGCATCAAGGAGGTGGGCGACACGAGCTTCCTCATGGACGAGCAGGTCGAGAAGGCGGCCTTCGAGCGCGAGAACGAGCGCGTGATCGCGCGGGGCGGGCAACCGGCCGTCGCGGAACCGTTGCTGCTGGGCATCACGAAGGCGTCGCTGTCGACCGACTCGTTCATCAGCGCCTCCTCGTTCCAGGAAACGACGAAGGTGCTCACCGAGGCCGCCATCAGCGGCAAGGTGGACTATCTGCGCGGACTGATGGAGAACGTGATCATGGGTCGACTCGTGCCGGCGGGCACCGGTCTCGGGGCGTACGCGCGCCTCGAAGTCGTCGCCGAGGACGACGGCGTCTCGACGCCGTACGTGGAACGGGCGACGCGGGACGACGTGGACGAGCAGCTCGCCGCGGTCAACGAGGAGTGAGCACGGGGCCGTCGCGCCCGCGCGCGGCCCTTGGTGCGTCGCCGCGCCCGAACGTGCCGTGCGCGAGTCGTCGACGGGCCGTGCACGAGGGGGGCGCCCATCGCCCGGGACGCGTTCGATCGCCCGGGCGGGCGTTGGCGGCCTGAGCAGGGTTGGGCCGTCGTGGCGCGTTCCGGGGTGGCGTACGAGGTCCTCGCTCCGGCCATCGAGCACCTCGTCGCCACCCTCGAGGCCGCACGCGGACCGGCGGCGCGCCGTTGGGCACTTGAGCGGCTGGAACGCGCCATCGAGTTGGCCGATCCCGGGAGCATCGCGTCGCCGCTGGTCGCGCGAGCGCGCGCGGCGGGCGTCGATCCGGCACTGATCGAAGGCCGCGAGAAGGAACGGGTCGCCTCGGCCGTTGTCGTGGGGTTCGTCGCCCCCGGCGGTCGCGGCGTGGCGCGCGCCTTCCACGTCGTGCGTGGTCCGACCCCAGGCCCCACGGTGCTCGGAGCGAAGGCACGGCGCGCGGTGTCGGTCGCATTTGCCGCCGCCGAGCGATACGCGAATCGGGGCGGTGCGCTGAGGACGGCGCACTTCGTACCGCTGCGCCCGGCGGCGTTCGAGGGTGTTCGCGTCGAGGGACGGTCGCTGGGGGCGGCGGCGCTCGTTTCCGCCCTCTCGCTGCTGCTGGGCAGGGACGTGTGGCGCGGCACGCTCGTGATCGGGGACGTCGCGGACGGGGCGCTGCGCCCGGTCGGTGGCGTCACGACGAAGGTGGCAGCCGCCATCGCGTCGCGGGGCGACGTCGAGCGCATTGTGGTCGCCGCTGGATCGCTCGCCGACGCACGGCGCGCGGTTCCCGGGGGCGCTTGGCCGCGCGTCGTCGGCGTCGATGGGATCGACGATCTCGTCCGCGAGACGCTGATGCCCGCCGCGCACCGGTTCCGGTTGCACCCCGACGAGGCGATGGAACCGGTCCGCAAGGAATTCGACGCAGGCTGGCGCAGGTTCCGGTTCCGCGATCAGCTTCCCGTGTTCGCCTACGCACTCGAAGCGCTACCGACGACGCGCGTGGACCTGCGCGTCGAAACCCTCACGCTGTACGGAGCGGCTCTGCGCCACCTCGGGGATCCCGAAGCGTCGGAACGAATGCTGCGCGATGCGCTCCGCCTCGCGCGCAGCGCACGCGGCCGCACGCGGGTTCCCGACGTCGTGCTCTGTCGTCTGAGTCAGCATCTCGCGTTGACGGCGCGCGTGACCGGTCGCCTCGCCGAGGCCGCGCGCTGGGCCCATCACGCGCTGCGGATCGCGCAGCAGGCCAGACTGCGCGAGGAGCTGCTCAAGGCGCACGGCTGTGCGGGGCTGGTGGCGCTCGCACGCGGTCGGACCAGGGCCGCGCTCGAGCACCAACGCCGTGCGCTTCGCATCGCGCTCGAGCACCGTCCGCTCGAGGCGCGCCGCTCGTGCAGCTATTTGATCGAGGCGCTGGGCGCGGCTGGGCGCGCGGACGACGCCTTGGAGCGCTTTCGTTGGGCGATGCGCGAGTTGCCCGCGGATACGGAGGACGCGACCGGCGAGGCGTGGCTGCGCTGCATGACGGCAGGGGCCTTGCTGGAAGCGGGTCGCGACCGAGCGGCGCGGGACGTGCTGGACGCTCCCTGCGTCCACGACGCGGTGGTGCAGACGCCGAAGCCGGGCATGCGCCTGCGACGCATGCTCGCGCTCGCCCGCCGCGACGAGGCGTCGCTCGAAGGGCTCGCCGCCTCGCCCGTCGCGTACGGACGCGACCTGCTGCCGTATCTGTCGCTCGAAGCGAGCCTCAACGTGCTCGTCGAGGCGCGGCTCCGGCTCCTTGCGCGACGATTCGACGAGGATGCCCTCGATCGTGCGTGGCTCGTGCTGGCCGAGCTACGGGAGACGGTTGCCACCAACGAGCTCCTGCACGGCTCGTACCGCGCGCTTCACGCGGCGTTCCGCACGCACCGTGCGGGTGACCGCGGCGAGCGCCAGCTCGAACGCGCGCTGCTCGAGTTCGAGCGGCGCGCACGGCAAATCCTGGGTTGACGGCTCGATGCGGCGTCGGTCCGTTCACCGCGTCGAGCCGGACAGCCCGTTCTGCACCGCACGCTCGGCTCGGCCGTCGTAACCGTTGCCGACGTGCAGCACCCGCATCGTCGCTGCGTCGATGACCCACGTCATCGGGATCGGAACCGAGCCGGCGTACGGAGGATCGGGCTCGACCCAGATGGGAAACGTCGCCCCGAGTCGCGACCGCCAGTTGCGCGCGGTCGCCCCGGACGCCGGCGCGTAATACTCGTTCTGGAACAGACTCTGCGCGACGAACACACCGCGCGAGGCGAGCCGCGCGTGCACGTCGTTGAGCACGCGCACCTCGTCGCGGCACGCGCCGCACCAGGCCGCGCTCGACGTCCAGACGATGACCTTGACGCGTGGGTCGGCTCGGACCTCGGACAGGCGGGTGGGCGTGCCGTCGGTGGTCTCGAAACGGTGATCGGCCACGGTGTCTCCGATGTCGAGCCCGTACGGTCCCGAGGGGTACGGCCCGACGTCCGATCCCGGTGGCGTGCTCGGCGGCGCGGAACCTGCGTCGGCGGGCGGTCGGGCTCCTGCATCCGCGCGAGCGCCTGCGTCGCGGGACGGTGGCGGCGTGTCGAGGGGACTGGGCAGATCGGCGGATGCGTCGGAGCCGCCTCCGCCGTCGGCCGGGATGGGCGCGACGGGCGGGCGCGACGGAGGCTCCTCGGTGCGACCTCCGTCGGGCGTGTACGGATCGAGCGGGCCGGACGTCGACGGGGTCCGCTCGATGACGACGACCACCGGATCCTGGCAGCCCGCGGCGAGCGTGACGAGCCAACACGGGCCGAGCCACATCGCGAGTGGACGCACCGAATGGGCAGTCCAGCAACCCACGTGCCGCCGCAATCACGGTGAATTCGAGGCGAGTCGCACGCACGGAGCGCGCCTGGTTCCGCCGCGGCACTGGCCGTGTGCTCCGGGCAAGCCGCGTCCACCACGGGGACACGCTACG
The DNA here is from genome assembly GCA_025054695.1 of Myxococcota bacterium. Classification (GTDB taxonomy): domain Bacteria; phylum Myxococcota_A; class Polyangia; order Polyangiales; family JANWZI01; genus JANWZI01. The sequence continues at coordinate 15,071 of JANWZI010000001.1, forward strand.
ATACCCGCGCATGTCCCGGCCGCAGGACGCGCTCGTCGTCGAGCCCGACGGCACGGTGCGCGTGGCGGGGCGGTCGCTCGAACGCCGGCTGCGCGACCTGCACGGCATATGGGAGCCGGTGATCCTGTCCTCGCGGCTCCTGGTGCTTCGTCGCTCGCAGGGTGCCGAGGGCGTCGAGGCGGCGCGCGTGGGCGGTCGCATCCGCATGGCGGGCGAGATCGTGGGGCGGACGTCCGTGCTGGAGACGCTCGACGTCGCGGTCAACCACGCCTGGCGCGGCGATCTGCACATCGTCGGCGGCGGAGCGCACCGCGTCCTATCGCTCGATCGCGGTGCGCTGAAGTCCGCCTCGAGCACGGCGGTCGAGGAGCGGCTCGGCGAGGTGATGTACGCGGCCGGAGCCATCGAGCGCGCGCAGCTCGACGCGTTGCTGCGTGAGCTCGGACCGGAGCGTCGACTCGGACAGCTGGCCGTCGAACGTGGCCTGCTCGCGCCCGAGCAGTTGTTCGAGCACCTGCAGCGACAGGCCGAGCAAATCGTCCACGGAGCGCTGCTCGTGCACGAAGGGATCGTGCTGTTCGTTGAGCCCGACGATTCCGACCCGCCGCCCACCCATACGATGCACCTGAGCCTTCAGGCGCTGCTCATGGAGGGCGTGCAGCGCATCGACGAGATGGCGCTGTTCCGCGAACGGATTCCGAGTTCCGACGTGCGCCCGCGCGCGATCGGCGAGGCCGGACCTGGAGCGGACCTCGATCAGGCCGCGCGGACGGTGCTCGCGGCCTGCGACGGAGAGCGAAGCATCTCGGAGCTCGGTCGCCTGACCGGCCTCGGTGAGTTCGCGACGACGCGGGCGGTCTATCAGCTTCTCACGGCCGGCCTCGTGCGGCTCGCGCCCGCGCGGCGCGTGGACGAGGACGCGGCTCGGCGTCTCGTGGCCCAGTTCAACGACGTGCTCCGAGACGTGTTCCTCGCCGTAGCGACCTACGGGGGACTCGACCGAACACGCGCGACGGTCGGGGCCTGGATCGCGGGCTCCGGGTACGAGCCGCTGCTGGGCTCCGCGGTCGAGGAGGACGGATCCGTCTCGGTGGAACGGGTGCTCGAGGGCCTCCGCCGCACCGACGTGGAGGGGCCGCTCGACGTGCTGCACCGCGCCCTGCACGAGCTGGTCGCCTTCGCCCTGTTCAGCGCGACGAGCGTGCTGCCGCGCCCGGACGAGCTCGCGTTGAGCCGGGACGTCCAACGTCGGCTCCGAGCCATCCGTGCGTGAGGAACCCTCGCGCCACGCGGCCCTGCGGAGACGAGACTCGCTTCGTTCCGATCGACGAGCCCGATCGGCGTCACGACGAACGCCCGCGCGTCGGACGAGCCGACCGTGTGGCCTCCCCACCCCCTTGGACCGCGGCCCTCGCCGCGTTAGGCTGCCCGCCGCTGCTCGAGCGGGCGGCTGCGGAGGGATCGTGACCATCTTCTGCCCCAACTGCGGGAAACCCAACACGACGACCGCGACCCGGTGCGTCGCGTGCGGAACGGACCTGACGGCGGCCGCCAGGCCGCAGCCGGGTCGATTCAAGGGAACCATGATGATGCCGGGCGCGGTGTCTCCGGCTCCGCGTCCGTCGCCCGCAGCTGGGCCAGGCGGTGGCGGGACCCCGGCGCTATCCACCCCGGCGGTCCAGGAGCCGCCGCGCCAGAACCTCGCGTTTCAGGCCACGATACTCGGTCCTGTCGCGCCTCCTCCGGCTGCCGGTCCGGCTCCCACTACGCCGTCCGGTGGCGGCTTCGGCGCGCCGGCTCAGGCAGGGCCGGGCGCCCCGCCGACAGCCGGTGGTGGAATCGTCGCTGCTGCGGAATTCGGCGTGGGGGCGGCTGGCGCGATGTCCGCGCAGCAGCCAGGTGGTGCGCGAGCGTTCGAGTCGCCACCATCGCCCGGGCTCGGGGCAGCGCCGCCGACTCAAGCGTCGTCCCCTGCGCCCTCCGAACCGTTCGGTGCCTCGTCGACGGGTGGTGGTGGGTTCGGATCGCCCGCACCGTCGCCGCCGCCAGCGGGGGGCTTCGGAGTGCCGTCGCCATCGTCGGGCGGTTTCGGCTCACCGCCCCCATCATCGTCGGGGGGTTTCGGGTCGCCGCCTGCTCCGGGCGCGTCGGCGCCTGGTTCGGCGGGTCCAGGCTTCGGCGGCGGATTCGGATCACCGGGCTCGACCGGACCGATGGGCGGCGGCGGTGCTGGCTTCGGACCGCCGCCGGGGGGCGAGGGGCCCGCCGAGCCGCCCAAGAAGAAGAGCAAGACGTTGCTGTTCGTAGGCATCGGATGCCTCGCGCTTCTCTTCTGCGTGCTCGCCGGGTGGGCCATCAGCTGCTTCGTGTGCAAGAAGGCCGCGGAGACGGCCGGGAGCGCGTTCGCGGTGGAGATCCAGCGGATCCCGCTCGTCGCGACGCTCGGCGGCATCCGGATGAGCTGCGTGACCGATCCGAGCGGAGCATCGGCCGCGCAATACTTCCACCCGAACGTGTTTCCGCAGCTGCAGGCGCAGGCGTGCGCGATCGACGACAACGTCCTCAATGCGTATTCGGAGCCGAATCGTTCGCAGGCTGCGACCGCGCGCGGTTCGCCGTACGAGGCGACCATCACGGGCCTCGGTCTGCAGCTCGATGGCTGTGCGGTGTTCAGCTCCGGGGCTTCGAGGATCGTCGGATGCTCCGATCCGTCGGGCCGCTACCTCATCGTGCACGCGGAGAACATCGCGCAGGTGCAATGATCGGGGCACGTACGCCGGAGGCGTGAGCGCTCCGACGCCGACGGGTGCGCGGCCGCCGTGTGGCAGGTTCTGTTCGAGCCGGAGCGCGGACTGCTGACCGTCCGGCTGAGCGGGCACGTCGCGCTGCAGGACGTGCGCGATCTCGCCGAGGCGCACGCGCGAGCGCTCGAGGCGACCGGGGCCGCGCCGTTCCGCGTGCTCGTCGACGCGCGGGGGCTCGTGCCGCTCGAGCCCGAGGCCGTGCTGTGGCTCGGCGCCATGAAGAGGGTGGCCGCCGAGCAGCCGGGATTTCGCGGGGTCGCGGTCCTCGCGGACAGCGCGACGGTTCTCATGCAACAGCATCGCGTGCGTCTGTCACGTGCGTCGCCCGGCTCCGACGGCGGGGGCCTCGAGCTGGTGACGCTTGATGAGGCCGAGGCGCTGCGGTTCGTACGGGCTTCGACCGCGGACCGCTGATGCGGCGGCTCGCCGCGTATGTTCAGTCGAGGGTCGTGGCGTCTGGGGCCGCGAGCTCGGGCCGTGTTTAAGCAACCCGACCGGCGCTGCGAGGCCCAGTTCGAGTCGGCGACCGGGCCTGCGGTTCGAGCTCCAGCACACGTGCGCGGCGGTCAGGGTGGCAGCGCGGTGATCGAGATCCGGTACGGGCCAGTCGCCTGACCTTCGTAGGAATTGGCAAGCACGACGTACTCGCCGCTCTCGGCGGCGACGTGCGTGATCTTCGCGTCGGTGCGGCCGACGCTGGGATCGTCGTCGTTCGACGTGACCTGCTTGCCGTCGTGGAGCAGGTGCAGGTACGCGTCGAAGGCCTGGCTGCGCATCACCGCGGTGATCGTCCAGCCCGCCTCGGCGCGAAACCGGTATTCGTCGTAGTACGAGCCGTCCTGCTGCAGCACGGCATCGCCCGTCGCGAGCGTCCCCTCGGTCTCGATGCGGACGGGTTCCGCCTTGCCGCAGGCCGAGGCGAGCGGTGGGACGCCCAGCATCAGCGCGAAAACGCGGGGCCGCATCATCGGCGCGCAGGTTAGTACGACCGGCGCGTGGGGTCGAGACGGGCGCCCTCAGAACGTAATGCCGACCTGCAGGCCCGTGGGCCACGTCAGGCGCAGCAGGAGAGCGTTGCGCGCTGAGAAGTGATAGCGTGCGCCGAATCCCGCGAAAGGCGCCACGAACGTGCGCCAGTAGCGGTTACGGTGGGGGCCGAACCACAGGGCCACGCCGAGCTCCGGGCACAGCGACCAGTGCTCCGAGAGGTAGAAGTTCCATTGCAGCGCGACGACGGGAAAGACGCCGAGGTTGGAGGCGTCCCACCACCAGAACGCCTCGGCGCCGACCGAGACCGATAGGTCGTCGTCCACCCCGTCGACGGCGCCTCGGGAGACGATGGGGATGTCGGCGCGGAACCCCAGCCCGCCGTTGCGGTACCAGCCGAGGTCGAGGTGCAGGTCGAAGCGTACCCGGTCGTGGTCGCGCTGTTGCGCGCGCGCGCTGCCGCTGGCGAGCGGCGCGCCGCCCGCGAACAGCGCGGCGCCGAGCCACAGGACGGCATGCGTCGCATGGGAACGCATGCGAGCCGTGTAGCGCGGCCGCACGCACGAGGTCAATCTCGATGGGATCGTGGCGCTCATCGAGTTTCGGCACGTCCGCAAGTCGTTCGGCGACAAGGTCGTCTATTCCGATCTGACGCTCGACGTACACCGCGGCGAGCTGCTCACCATCATCGGCGGGTCGGGTCAAGGCAAGAGCGTCATGCTCAAGCTGCTGACGGGGCTGCTCGAGGCCGACGGCGGCTCGATCCGCTTCGACGGCATGGAGCTGGTGGGCCTCCCGGAACGGGCGCGCGGTCCCGTGCGTCGCCGGATCGGGATGCTGTTCCAGGGCTCCGCGCTGTTCGACTCGCTCACCGTGCGCGAGAACGTCGCCTACGGGCTGCGCGAGCACCTGCGCCTCGACGAGCGACAGATCGACGCACGCGTCGCCGAGGCGCTCGTGGCCGTCGGCCTGCCCGGCATCGAGTCGATGTGGCCGTCGGACCTGTCGGGCGGCATGCGCAAGCGCGTCGGTCTGGCCAGAGCCATCGCGTACCGACCCGAGGTGCTGCTCTACGACGAGCCGACGACGGGGCTCGATCCCATCAACACGACGCGCATCAACCAGCTCATCGTGCATTTGAAACGCTCGCTCGACGTGACGAGCGTCGTCGTTACGCACGACATGCAGAGCGCGTTCGGGATCTCGGACCGCATCGCGATGATTCACGAGGGCCGGGTGATCTTCGAGGGCAGCCCCGAGGCGCTGCGCCGCTCGAGCGATCCGCGGGTGCGCGCCTTCATCGAGGGCGCCGCGCCGGACGACGAGGCGGAGCTGGCGGCCCTGCACGGCCGGGCGAGCGCGACGCACGGTCCGCCGCCCTTGCGTTGAGCGCGCGGCGCTGCTTTGCTTCCGGCCGTCCGTGTCGGCGGCACGCGCGACCGACGTGCGGGTGGGCATCTTCGTGTTGGCCGCGCTCGCGGTCGGCGGGGGCGTCGCGTTCGTCATCGGCAACCGCCAGAACCTGTTCGCGAGCAAGACCGAATATCGCGCGGTGTTCGATTCGGTGGGCGGCTTGCGTGCGGGCAGCCCGGTTCGCATCGGCGGGGTGGACGTCGGCACCGTGTCCGCGGTGCGGCTCGGCGAGGATGGCCGCATCCACGTCGAGCTGGGCATCGTGGACTCGGCCGCGCACCTCGTCTGCACCGACAGCGTGGCCACGGTGGGCAACAAGGGCCTACTCGGAGACCGGCTCGTGGACATCACCGCCGGCCGCGGACCACGCTTGCCGCCGGGAGGCACGCTTCGCACCGAATCGCCGGTGGACATCGGCGCGTACGCAGCGCGGCTGGGCGGGATGCTCGGCCGACTGGAGGGCGTCGTCGACAACGTGCGGGAGGCGACCGCGATCCTCGCCGATCCGCAGCTCGGCGCCGACGTGCGCGCGGTCGCGCGGCACCTGGCCTCCTTGCTGGAGGCAGCCGATGCGGCCGACGGCCCCGTCCGCCGCCTGCTGACTGATCCGGCGGTCGGAGAGAACCTCGCGGCCAGCGTGGCGCACGCGCGCACCGCAAGCGCAGAGGCGGCCCGTGCGGCTGCGAGCATGCGCGCGATCCTCGACGAGGTGCGCAGCGGCGAGGGCACTGCGCACGAGCTCGTCTACGGGCGCGAGGGAGTGCGGCTCGTGCGCGCCTTGGCCGACGTCGGCGAGCGAACGGGCGAGCTATTGCGGCAGGCGCGGGAGGGCGAGGGGCTGCTCCACGAGATGCTGTACGGCGATGCGGGCGGCCGCATCGCCGGCAACTTGGCGAGCGCGAGCGAACACCTGGAGGCGATTCTGCGTGACGTGCGCGCGGGGCGCGGGACGCTTGGGGGGCTGCTGACCGATCCATCCATCTACGAGGACATCAAGCGCCTGGTCGGCGATCTCGAGCGCAACGAAATTCTGCGCGCGCTGGTGCGCTACTCGATCCGACACGACGAAGCGCGGCCTCGGACGCAGGTTCGCCCCAGCTCCGGGCCGTGACGGCGGGCAGCCCCTCGGTTTCGATCGTCGTCTTCGCCTACGACGAAGCGCCGAGCGTCGGTGCGATGCTCGCCGAGCTGCGCGGCTGGCTCGAAGCGCACGAGCCTCGGGCGGAGATCGTGCTCGTCGACGACGGCTCGCGCGACGCGACGGTCGAGGTGGCGGCCCGCGCGCTGTCCGGAAGTGTGCACCGCATCGAGCGGCACGCGCGCAACCGGGGCATCGGGGCGGCGCTCAAGACGGGCGTGGCCGCCAGCCGGGCGCCGCTCGTGACGTTTCTGCCGGCCGACGGGCAGGTTCCGCCGACCGCCGTCGGAGTCTTGCTCGAACGGCAGCGCCGCACGGGCGCGGACGTCGTGCTCAGCGTCTATCGGCGCCGGGACGACGGCGTGCACCGCAAGGTGCTGTCCGTGGGCGTGCGGGTGCTCGTCGCGGCGGTGCACGGGGTCTGGCTGCGAAGCGATGGTCCGTACTTGTTCCGCCGCGCGCTGTTCGACGCGACGCAGCTGCCCGCAGACTCGTTCTTTCTCAACTTCGAGTTCCCTCTACGTGCTCTCCGTGCGGGGTTGCACGTGCAGACGGTCGAAGTGGATTGCAGGCCGCGTCGTGCCGGACGCAGCAAATCGACTGGTGCCGGGCGCATCGCCGCGGTCGCGCGCGATCTGTTCGCGTTGCGTGTTCGCCGGATCCGCGAGGGCATGGGACGTCTACGCTGATTCGTCGGCTGGCACGGAGCATGGCGCGCGCGTACCTTTGTTGGTGGTGATCGGCGTTTCGGCGCGAGCGACGGCCGTCGTCGTCGCGCTGCTCGGAGGCTGCGACGGCGCCGGGCGAGCCCCCCCGCCGGGCGACGGCGGAGCCCGCGCGGATCGCGAGTTGGTCGAGCCCGCGTTGCTCGTGCTCGAATCGGCTCCCGCGGTCACGCTGGCGTACGGCGAGCGCACGGAGCTCGTCGTGCGTCACGTCGAGCTCGATGGCGTGCGCCCGGTCCCAGGCGCCACCGTGTCGATCGCCCTCGTCGGCCGGGCGAACGACTCGACGCTTTCCGCGACCGAGCGTGTCACCGACGCCGACGGGCGCGCGCGCGTGACCCTCGTTGCGGGAGGAACCCCGTCGTTGTTCCGCGTGCGGCTGGCGACGGCGCGCGCGGCGGCCGTGCACGTCGACGTGTCGGTGAGCGGGACGGGCTTCGGCCGGCTTCGCGTGCGCGTGCGCCACCGGGGCGCTCGCACGCTCGACGAGCGTCGCGTCGGAGTCGTGCTCGGCGAGACGTGTCCGGCGTTTCCCTGGCCGGATGGGGCGCCGTCGCGCTGGACGGGCCTCGCACCAGGCTCGGACGAGGCGAGCGTCTACGGACTTCCGGCGGACGTCCCGCTCGTCGTGCTCGCCGAGGGGCTAAGCGTGCGCGGCACGGGCGAAGGACGGTATGCGGTCGTGGCCGCCGGCTGTGCCGACGGCGTCGCGGTGCGTGCCGGCGAGGTAGGCGACGCCGAGGTCGAGGTGCGCGACCTGCCCCTCGACGTCTCGGGTCGATTCGAGGCGCGGATCACCCTGCGGAACACCGAGCTCGCCCGGCTCGCCCGCGGCGAGATCGTCGCGGGGGCCGAGCGGATCCTGGCCGTCGACGGAGGCGCGGCCCGTTCGCTGCTCGACGCGCTCGAGCGCACGTTGCGCGCGGCGGGGGCCGACGACGAGGCCGACGTCCTCGTCGCGCGGCGACGCGACGGCATGCTCGAGGCGGCGCTCGCCGACGACCTCGCGCGCCGTCGCGTCGGGCCGGTCACGGATCTCGAGCGGATCGCGGACGAGGCGAGGCGCTGGATGTCGGCGTTCGCGCTCGAGGGCGTGCTGCAGGTGGGCCGCGAGGGGACGGGGCGGTGGGACTCGACCTCCCTCGTCCTTCTGGGCGAGGAACCGGGCGACGGCAGGCTCGAGCTCATGCTGCCCGCGCCGTCGCTCGAGGGGCGGTGGAACGCGGATCCGACACGCGCCGCGCTACGCGTGGAGGGCGTGGGCGGGGTGCTGGAGCTGGGGCGACTCGTGCGCGCCTCGGTCGAGGCGGTGGTGGGTGCATCGGGCGCGGTCACGGTCCTGGACGCGCTCGCCGCGGGCGGTACGTGCGATGCGTTCGAGTCGTTCGTGCACGAAACGGGCGAGCTGTCCGCGCTGTGCGATGGACGGTGCGCGCGCAACGCGTGCAAGGCCGCGTTCGAGCGGCTGTGGGGCGGCGCGGTCGAGCGCGTCGAGGCACTCTCCGCGCGTTGTCGCGACCTCTGGCTCGATGGGGCCGCGGTCTTCGTCGAGCGTGACGGCGACCTGGTCGTCGACGGAATCGAGTCGGCCCTCGGCGATCTGCAGGCCCGATGGACCGGCCCCACGGCCACGTCCGGAGAGCGGCTCGATGCGGCCCTGCACGGGTGGCGCGAGGCGCCGTGACCGGACCGCTTCGCGATCGAGCGCGTCGGAGGGTCGACGCGCCCCGGCGCGCAACGGGCTGAGGGCGGCCCCTTCCATGCCCCCCGACGTCTACCCGCTCGAGGCCCTGCTCACCGTGCGACGCCGCACGCTCGACGAGGCGCGCGAGGCGCTCGCGGCGGCGCAGGCCGCACGCGACCGCGCGCAGTCCGAGCTGCAGCAGGCCGAGGAGGCGCTTCGGGCGTACCGCGCCCGGACGGAGGAGCTGCGACGGGCCCATGCGCAGGCGGCGCTGCAGGCGCGCAAGGCCGCCGTGGCCCATCGTGAGCTGGATTACATGGCCGCGCGGCAGCTCGAGCAGGCGCGCCTGGCCGACGCGGTGCATCAGGCCGGGCGGCGTCTCGAGGAGCAGGAGCGCGCGCTGGAGCAAGCGCGGCAGGTGCTGGCGCAGGCCCGCTCCGAGCTCGAGGCGGCGGAACGCGATCGGGCGCGGTGGCTTGAGCGACGGCGCGTCGAGCGCGAGCGCCGTGCGGAGGCCGACCTCGACGACCTCGCGGCGGCCCGCGCCGGTCGCGACGAGCCGCGCCACTAGCTTCTCGGCTGGGCGCGTCGTGCGACGCGCGCAGCAGCGATTCGCTCGCCGGTACCGCCGTCTCGCGCGCGCCGTGGCATGATGCACGCCGTGGCCATGACCGAGGCTGAGCGCCTCCTCGAGCTGCTGCGGAGCGACGCGCTGCGACGGGGTTGGTTCACGCTCGCTTCCGGTCGGAGCAGCGACTGGCTTATCGACTGCAAGCGCGTGGTGCTGCGCGCGGAGGGGCACGCGCTCGTCGCGGCCGTCGTGCTTGATGCGATCGGTCGCCTCGAGGGGCCCCCGCCCGTCGCGGTCGCCGGCGTCGAGCTCGGGGGCTGTCCGCTCGCCTCCGCCGTGGCGCTGCGCAGTCACCAGCTCGGTCGGCCGCTGGACGCCATCTACGTACGCAAGAGTCCGAAAGACCACGGCAGCCGCGGTGCCCTCGAGGGCGCCGAGAGCCTCCCGCCGGGCGCGCGCGTCGTCGTCGTCGAGGACGTCGTGACGACGGGCGGCTCGACGCTCGCTGCGGTCGAGAAGCTTCGGGCGGCGGGGTTCGACGTCGTGGGCGTCGTCGCGCTGGTCGATCGGGGCGAAGGCGCGGCCGAGGCGCTGGCCGCGGCAAGCGTTCCTCTGCTTGCCGTTTTTCATCGCGGGGATCTGCTCCGGTCGTGAGACCCACGCGCACACCCGTTGCGTCGAGGGGCGCGCGTCGAGGGTGGCTGCCCGTCGGCCTGATCGGGCTCGGCGTGCTTGCCGCGTGCACGGCGCCGACGCTGAGCCTTCGCCCGGCGCCACGCGCGTTCACGGCGCGCGACTACGAGACGGTGTATCGGGCGTGGACGCGCCAGTCCGATGCGTTCTCGTTCGCGCGGCTCGCGGACGTGCTGCACGTGACCGCGACGTTCCAGTCGTGGGAGCAGCGATGGGCCTACGTGGTGCGCTATGCCGAGGACCACGGTCTTTCGACCGAGGAGCGCGACCGGATGCTGCGGGCGAACCTCGAGGACGCGCGCGAACACCACCGGTTCTTCGTGACGCTCGCCGGGGAGTACGTGCGCGAATCGGATTTGACCGATGCGCGCTCGGCGTGGCGCGTGCTGCTGCTCGATGATCGGGGCAACGCCACAGTGCCCGTCGCCATCGAGAAGGTCGACCGCCCCACCGCGGCCGACCGCACGTACTACCCGACGATCGGCCGGCATCGGCTCGCGTTCCGGCTTGCGTTCGCCGCGCGCCGACCCGACGGTACCTCAACCCTGCCCGACGACACGTCGCGGGCGACGCTTCGGTTCACGGGTCCCCGCGGCACGGTGGATCTGGTCTGGGAACTTTCGTCGGCCGGCGTGCGTTGACAGCCGCGCGCGGCGATCGATAGATTCCGCCGACTCGCCGGCGTCCGCGGGCCGGCCCCGCCCGGCCCGGCCGCGGACGACGAGGGGACGCGAGGGAAGCGGAGTCGGGAGGACGGCATGCGTGGTGGCGTCGCAACCGGATGGAGGGTGGTCGCGCTGGTGGGAACGATCGGGCTCGTCGCATGTCGGGCCGATCCCGACGATCCGGCCGGGCAGGCCGGCGAGTTGGCCGATCCGCTCCGCAGGCAAAACGCGATCGCAAACTTGCACCGCATCTACACGGGTGCGCTCGCGCAGCACAACGGGGACCGAGCTCGCCCCGAGCTGCGGGCCATCGTCGACGCGTCCATCGACAAGCTCGTGCAGTGTTACATCGACAATCCCCAGGACACGCAGAACGGGCTGCACATCATCAATCTGCTGTACGAGATGCGCGACCCGCGTGCGATTCCCGCGCTCGTCCGGGCACTGGATTGGCGCGCCGAGGTCAACGAGGAGCACGCGATTCGCGCCGCGCAGACCATCCGTTTCCTCCAGGTTCCGGAGAACCGCAAGGGCGAGGTGGTCGAGGCGCTCTCGAACGCGCTCGATCGCGTATCGGGCGCGCGCGCGATCGACAACCGCATGCGGATCGAGTTCCTGCACGCGCTCGGTGCACTGCGGGACAGGCGTGCGACGCCCGTGCTCGTCAAGATCGCGACGGCGCAGTCGGAGAATCAAAACTTCCTCATCAACCGGCTCGCCGCGCAGAAGCTCGGCATGCTCGCCGATCCGGCGTCGGTGCCCGCCCTCATCCGCTGCCTGTTCCTATTCGCACCGGGCAATCCGGCGCTTCGCATGAACGACGTGGCCGCCGAGGCCCTCGTCCGCATCGGGCGGCCTGCGTTCGAGCCGCTGCTCGCCGTGTTGCGCGGTCAGGACGCCGAGGCCGAGGCGCTCGCCGCCGCCTACATCGAAGCCGTGCGGGCACGCGATGCGCGGGCGGCCGCCCTGATGAATCCGGCGCGTGTGCGGAGCGCGGAGGCGACGTTCGCGCTCGGCGCGCTCGGGTTCCGCGAGGCGCTGGAGCCTCTGCTCGCCGAATCGCAGGTCCAGGGCGACGTCGACCGGCATGTGTACGCGGCCATCGCGCTCGTGCGGCTCAATCTCGAGCCGGGCGACCTGCCCCGCGTGCGCGAAGCATTGACGCGCGTCTTCGGCGAGGCCAACCTCGAGGCCAAGCCGCAGCTACTCGCCGCGATGCGCATGCTCTACGATCCGGAGCTGACTCCGTTCTTCCTGAGGCAGGCGGCCGATCGCGATCTGCACCCCGCGGTGCGGCTCGAGGCCGTCCTGTCGTATGCGCTGCTCGCCGACCGCGCCCAGGCCGCGGAGTTGCGCGCCTTCATCCAGCGCGAGCCGCCAAGCGAGGACGGCGGCTACCGCGAGAATTTCGCGCGCAACGAGCCCGCACTCGCGGCAGCGACTGAGTGCAATGACGACGTCGCGTGCTGGGCGCGCAAGGTGCGGGAACGGCCGACGGCACGTGAGCAGGAGGCTCGGGAGGCGCAGCTGCTGGTCGTGCGCAAGGCCTGCTACATGCTCGGCCGCTACGGACGTGGCAACGAAGCCGCCGTGGCTGCCCTCACCGAAATGCTCGACGCGCCCGACCTCGAGGTGCGCCTGGCGGCGCTGACGGCGCTGGACCGGATCGCCGTGCGGGGGAGCCAAGCGGCGATCGACAAGATCGAGCGGCTGCGCGAAACGGAGGAGGGGCGCAGCATCTGGACCAACTTCAGCCGCGAGGCGCTGCCGGTGCAGGCGCGCCTGCGCAACCGCATGGCGCAGGGCGGCTGAAGGGCGCTCCGTCGATGATCCGGGTCGAGGTCGTCGCGCCGACGGCCGGCCGCCCGTACGAGACGCCCGGCGACCTCGTGCGCATCGGACGCGCCGAGGACAACGACGTCGTCGTGCCGGAGCTGTCGGTGTCCGGCGAGCACGCGCGGATCGAGTTCGCCGGCGATCACTGGGTGGTGCGCGATCTGCACAGCACCAACGGCACGCGGCTGTCGCGCGGCGGGGTGGTCCTGCCGGTTTCCGAGGCACCTGGTCGGGAAGCGGCCCTGCAGAGTGGAGACGTCCTGTTGCTGGGCGACCCGGAACGTCCGGCGCGGCTGCTCGTGACGTTCGGAGACGAAGAGGACGACGCGCGCATCGTCTCGCTTCGGCGCGTGGCCGAGGTGGAGCGCGTGGCGGGCGACGCGCAGAGCATCGATCGGGACCTTCTGCGTCGCCTGTACGAGGCGCAGCGGAGCCTGAGCGCGGCCCTCGACGTCGACGACGTCCTCGAGGCCCTCGCGCGGCACGTCTTCGAGTTGCTTCCCCGCGCGACGCACCTCGTCGTCGCGCTGCGCGAGGACGACGATCGCCCACGGACCTCGCGCTACGTGCCGGTCGGCACGTGGGTACGCGGGACCGGTCGGCCGGTCGAGCCCGTTCCGGTGACGCGCAGCGTCGTGCGCAAGGTGGTCAGCGAGCGTGCCGCCGTGCTCGCGGCCGACGCGCGGCGCGACGTGGGCGAGACGGCGTCGCTGATGGCCGCGCAGATCCAGTCGACCATCGGTGTGCCGCTGTGGCTCGGCGAGGAAATTCTCGGCGTGCTGCAGGTGGACAACCGCGCCGCGCCGGGCATGTTCCGCGAGCGCGATCTGGACGTGCTGTTGCTCCTCGCGCAGCCAGCAGCCCAGGCCTTCCGCCACGCGCGGCTCTTCCAGCGCTTGCGGGTGGCCGAGGAGCGTGCGCGGAACGAGGCGGCGTATCTCAAGGGGCGGGACCGCAAGAGCCGGGCCGAACGTTTCATCGGCGAGAGCCCGGCGATGCAGCGCGTGATCGAGGCGATCCGCAAGGTCGCCGACACGCGCGTGACCGTGCTCGTCGAGGGCGAGACGGGAACGGGCAAGGAGCTGGTCGCGAGCGCCGTGCATGACTGGAGCCCGCGCGCGGACAAGTTGTTCGTCGCGCAAAACTGTGCCGCGATGCCCGAGAATCTGCTCGAGAGCGAGCTGTTCGGTCATCGCAAGGGGGCGTTCACGGGGGCGACGGAGGACAAGAAGGGGCTTTTCGAGATCGCCGATGGAGGCACGTTGTTTCTCGACGAGATCGGCGAGTTGCCCCTCGCCCTGCAGCCCAAGCTGTTGCGCGTGCTGCAGGAGGGCGAGATCCGTCCCGTGGGGAGCAACACGACCCGCCGGGTGGACGTGCGGATCGTGGCCGCGACCAATCGCGATCTGGAGCGAGAAGTGCGCGAGGGGCGGTTTCGCGAGGATCTATACTACCGGCTCCGGGTGTTTCCGATTCGGGTCCCGCCGCTGCGCGAGCGGCGCGAGGACATCCCGCTCTTGGCCCGACATTTCCTCGAGCGCTACGCGGCCGAGTTCGGTCGGGACGTCGGCGGCATCTCCCAGCAGGCGCTCGAGGTGCTGCAGGCCTACGCGTGGCCCGGCAACGTCCGCGAGTTGCAGAACGAGATGCAGCGCATCGTCATTACGCTCGAGGACGGGGAGTACGTGCAGGTCGAACACGTCGGGCCCCGCGTCCGACAGATCGCGCCGGGGGGCGAGCGCCTTCCGACGGGTCGCGGCACGCTGCGCGAGCGGGTCGAACAGTTCGAGAAACGCGTGCTCATCGAGGCGCTGCAGGAGCACGGTCACAACAAAACGGCCACGGCGCGCGCGCTGGGCATCACGCGCGAGGGCCTTCACAAAAAACTCAAGTCCTACGGGCTGGGCTAGCGCGCGTCGGGTCGGTCGATCAGTTCTCGAGCAGCCACGCCGCGATCACGGCCAGTACGCAGCCGAGCAGCAGCGCGAGGATGCCGAACAGCACGAGCCACGTCGCGGGGCGCGTGCGCCGCTGGGACGTGTGGGCAACGGGTTCCGCGCTCGGCGGTGGGCGAAGCGACGGTGGGGGTGCAGGCGACGACTTCGGCATCGGCGACGAGGCGGGTGCCGTGCGCGGCTCGGCCGGGATCGCCTCCATCGCGACGAGCGTGCGCGCGAACGGATCGACGGGGCTCGTCGCGGCCGATGCGGGCGGATTGGCGGACGGTGCATCGAGTCCTGGGATCTCGACACGCAGGCGCGGGCCGCCGAGTCCGAACTCGATCTCGTCCCCGTGCTCGAGGACCTTGTGCGTGACGCGTTTGCCGTTGACCCACAGCCCGTTGCGGCTCCCCGCGTCGACGAGCCAGTAGCGCCCTGCGTCGAACCTCATCTCGGCGTGCTTTCCGCTCGCGTCGAGGTCGACGTTCGGATCGAACGCCACCTCGCATTCCGGCAGCCGACCGAAGCGGACGTACTGGCGGTCGAACTCGAGCACGCGGCCTGCGTGGGCGCCGAACGTCTGCCGGAAACGGATCACGGGAGCGAGGACCGTGCGATCATGGGCTCAATCGAACGGATTGTCCGCGACCGGATCGGAGATGACGGCGCCCGCGTCCTCGCGTCGCCGCCTCCGCACCCCTCCGTCCGCGCGCTTCGTCTCGGTGGGGCCCCGCTCCCGGGCCTCCTCTCGGGTACGGGTCACGTCCTGCGGGTTCGCAGGCGTGCCGCGGTCGGGCGCCGTCGCGACGCCCCACGCCGTCGCGGCCGCATCGCCCGTCGCCGCGTCGATCGCGGCCGGGAATGCGTCGACCCCTTCGGGCATCTCGAGAATCACGTCGGCCGGCACTCCCGCGCGAACGGTCACGACCGCGGTGGCGACGGTGCTCGTGCCGACGCGCGCCTCGAACCGGTAGGTGCCCGGCGGCAGCGGAACCACGACGTCCGCGTCGGTCGTCAGCGCGCCCGCGTGCGAGCCATCGATGTAGAGCTCGCCGGTCACGTCCGACCGTACGTGGACCTCGACGGGCTCGTCGTTCACGACGGGGCGCGACGGGGTCGACTCGGACGGCGGTTTCGGGGGCGCCGGCTGCATCGTGAGCACGATGGCGAACCCCGTCGCGACCACGGCCGTGAGCAGGAGCAGCGCCGAGAGGACCGAGCGCGGTCGGGACGCTGCCGCCGAGACGTCGTCGACGTCGCCGTTCGCCGCCAGCTTGACGTCGGCGCCGGGCTTGACGACGTCCGTTGTGCGCGCGGACACGGCACGTGTCGGGGCTGCGTCCTGCACCGATTCGAGTGGCGGCAACGGATACTGCTGGTACAGCGCGACCTCCTCGGGGCGTGCCGGGGCGAGCCCATCGCCATCGAAATCGGCGATGACGCACGTGATGTTGTCGTGCCCGCCACCGGCGTTGGCCATCTCGACGAGCCGACGGGCGCACTCGACCGGATCGCGGATCGTCGCAAGCGTCTCGCGCAGCACCTCCGTGTGCACGATTCCCGACAGACCATCGCTGCAGAGCATCAACCGGTCGCCGCGTCGCAATTCGAGGAACGTCAGGTCGACGCTGACCTCCTCGGTCGTCCCGAGCGCCTGAAGGATGATGTTGCTGTGCTCGAAGGCCTCGGCCTCTTCTTCGGTGAGCTGTCCGGCCTCGATGAGCTGATTGACGAGGGACTGATCCTTCGTGATCTGGGCGAGCCTGTCGCCCCGAAGCAGGTAGGCGCGGCTGTCGCCGACCTGTCCGACGAACAGCACGCGGTCGACCAGACCCGCCACGGTGGCGGTCGTGCCCATGCCGCGTCGCGCGCGGTCCATCTTGGCCGCCGCGAAGATGCGCGCGCCCGCCTCCTCGATGGCCGCGACGAGCCGATGGGCGAACGCGTCGCGATCGGCCGGCGGATCGCCCGCGGAGATGACCTCGTGGATCGTATCGACCGCCATCTGACTGGCGACCTCGCCCGCGGCGGCCCCGCCCATGCCGTCGCAGACCGCGAGCAGCACGCCGCGCGGCCCCACTTCGGTTTCGACGACGCCGTCCGGCTCGACTCCGCGGCGTCCGGTCGTCAGATCGGCCACGAGGAAGTTGTCCTCGTTGTGCTCGCGAACGAGTCCCACGTCCGTGCGGCCGTGATAGCGGACGCGGATCGGTCCGGACGGCGGAGCGACGGGGAGCGCGTTGTCGGAGGGCGCGCCCGTCTGGGGTTCCACGTCGACGACCGTGTCCGCGACGCTTTCGGTCACCGCGGGCTCCGAGACGGTGGCGGGTCGAGGCGCTTGGGGCGTGTGCGGGCCGGCGTCGGAATCCGCTTCCCGGGTCGGATCGGCCGCGGGGCGCGGCTCTCCTTCCGGTTGGCCTCGCCCGGCGTCGCTCATCGCCGTGCTCCTGCGCCGCATTCGAACCGGAACAGATGCCGTCCGACGCGGAACTGGTCCCCGTCGAGCAGGGCACGCTCTCCGCGGAACCGGATGGACGTACCGTTGCTCGAGCCGAGATCCCTCAGCACGAAGCGGCCGTGGCTGCGATCGTATGCGATGGCGGCGTGCCGCCGCGACAGGAACGGGTCGTCCGAGAAGACCACGTCGGCGGCCTCGCGCCCGAGCAGGGTCTCGTCCCGGTGTACGTGATGCACGTCGCGCCCGATGCCCTCGGTGGTGTACTGCACCAGTCGCGCGACGCGCGGAATTTCCGGAGTTCCGAAGATGAGCGTGCCATGCATGCTCGCCGGTCCGAGCGACGACTCCCCGTCCTTCAGGACCTCGAATCGTAACACCTGCTGGCCGACGAGGAGGACGTCTCCGTCGCGCAGCTCGACCGGTTCCCGGATGCGGATGTAACAGCCGTTGAGGCTGTCCAGATCGCGCAGGAACCAGGTCTGTCCGCGTCGGAGCAAGCGGGCGTGCCGCGGCGACAAATAGGGATCGTCGGGGAGCAGGATGTCGCCCTCGAGCCGCCCGATGTCGACGGATTCCGAAACGACCGGAAAGATGCGGCCGTCGCTTCCGTCTTTTTCGATTGCCACGAGCCGCGCGATCGGGCTGCCCGAGGGGGCTTCGGCGGGGCGGCTGGCCGCGGTAGGCGCCTGGGCGCCCGGCGATGCGTCCTGAATCGACGGGGCCGGCGGGCACGACGGGGGCGTCATCGCAAGTGCGGCACCGTGGGGCGGAGCCGCTTGCCAGACGTGACTTCCCGCGACCGGCGTTTGCTGCGCCGGGACGACGGGGGCGGGCCGTGGCGCGGATGCCGCGTGCGAATCCTGGACCGGCGTGCCGCACTCGGTGCAGAACCGGAGTCCGGGTGCCAGGGGACTGCCACAGCGCCGACAGGCGTTCGACGCTCCGACGGCCGACGGCGCCGGGGAGAATGCGGGCGTGGGAGCCCCCTGCCAGGCGTTGCCCTCGGACGCAGGCAGTCGGCTACCGCAGTGCTGGCAGTACACACTCCCCACGGGATTGTCGTGGCTGCAGCCAGCGCAGCGCATCGTTTGGCGCAGTGGAACCCGTCTCGGCGTGACGCGTCAAGCCATGGCTCGGGTTGCGGACGCGCGCCGGGGCGCGAGGACATCGGCCGGGGATTCTCGCGCGTCAGGGGCTCGTGACGATCGAGATGCCGACGTCGAGCCCCGCGACCACGTCGAGGTGCAGGGTCCGCGCGCGAGCGGTCCGATCGGCCGACGTCGAGAACGGCGCGAGCGAGAGTGCTTCGGACCACAGCGCCACGGACACCATCATGGCCTCGCTGATTTCGACGTCGACGCCTCCCATCGCCCGCAGCACGCCGCCCACCGTCGCCACCGTGAACCCGTCGCCGAGAAACATCGGCCCGGCTGCCGCGCCGACCCATGGATGCGACCGAAGGTGGGGCCAGGCGAGTCGTCGAACGCGAAAGAGCAGCCGCTGCGCGAGACCGAGCTCGTAGACGCCCTGGCTGTCGAGGAACGCCGCCTCGTACGTGATGCCGAGCGACCAACCGTCACCTCCTTGCCGATCCACCGTCGCGCCGAGTGTCCCGCCGCCTCCGAGGACGCACGGTGCGGGTGGAGGGCAGGCGCCCTCGGTGAGCAGCGGTCCGGTCATGCCCACGCGCACCTCGAGGGCGAGCCACGGCCCGACGCCCATGTCGATGGGGCCGGGCGCGACGCTGGCGTCGAGGGAGTCGGACGCGCGCGCGTCGGCCGACGCGCCGCACGGAAGCAGCGCGAGGAAAACCGCGGGGACCGCGCTTCGGGCGCGTGGAACGCAACTCGTGCGGCGCGAATCGCGGTCGGCAAGGACGGAGCGTGCCGCGGGGCGTGTCTCGCGGCCGATTCGGAGAGCGAATCGCGCCAGCCACTTCGCGCGAGGAGACACTCCCTGCATCGCGATCGTTGCGAAGGCGGCCGTTGACACGCCCTGCATCCCGCTTGTAAACCCCCGCCGTCCGTAAAGGAGCGAGCGCGGGATGGAAATCTACCTCGACAAGCGCGCCGTCAAGCAGATCCGGATGTCGGCGGCCGATGCGGTCGAAGAGGGCGACATGGAAACGCTGCGCGAGGACATCCTCGCCGCCTTCACCGATGAGCAGATTGAGGAGATGGAGCGGCGCCTCGATACCGCCGACTTCTACGACTTTCTCTCCGGGGTTCTGGACGAATGGTCCGGTGAGGACGTCGACGAGCTGTTCGAGCTGCTCGAGGCCCAGCTCGGCGAGGCAGGCATCGACCTCAAGTACAGCAGCGGCGACGACGAAGAAGAGGAAGAGGACGAGGACGCCGTCACCGACGAAGCCGAAGACGAGGGCGACGACGAGAAGTTCCCCCTCGACGACGACGAGGAAGAACTCTGACGTCGCGTGCGGCGATGGGGAACTCAGCCCTCGTCGTCGCCGCCCGAAGACCAGCCGCCGCGGCCGCCTCGGCCGGGCGACTGTCCCCAACCACCGCGCCGGCCGGCGTCGCCTCGCTCGCGACCGCGACTCCAGCGATCTGCGCCACCGCCCGGGCCGCGCGGTGGGCGGCCCTCGTGCCCGTGCCACCCTCCACGACCGCCGCGGGGACCGCCCCTCCCGGGGCCGGCGAAGCGTCGCCCTTCGAATCCGCCGCGATCCTCGCGTGGCCTCGCCTCGTTGACCGTGAGCGAGCGACCGCCGAGCATGTACCCGTTGAGCGTTTCGATCGCCGCGCGCGCCTGGGCCGGATCGTCCATCAGCACGAACCCAAATCCACGCGACCGACCACTGTCGCGATCGGTCACGACGGACGCCTCGCGCACGCTACCGTGCTCTTCGAAGAGCTGCCGCAAATCGGCGTCCGTGGTCGAAAAAGGTAGATTGCCCACGTACAGTCGCATCGTTCGATTCCTGCCCGAGTCGTCCATCCACCGTCGAACCTTCGAGTCTCGGGCGAGAATCGAGCCGGTCCGTGCGCTCCACCGTCGAGCGCCGTGCGCAGCCTAACGTACGACCCCAGCGTTGCCAAGCCGATCGCGGCGGTCCGAGGTCGGAGGGCGCCAGCTCGGCTGGAGGTCGGACGTGCGTCACGGACGCACGCGTGTTTCGAGAGCCTCCAGAAGCCGTTCGCGCGCGGCGGTTGGGGCGGCGTCCCTCAAGGTTTGGGCGTCGAGGCGCGCGTGGGCGAGCGCGCCGTACCGCCGCTCCCGCCATGCGACGAGCCGCGGATAGAGCCGTCGGAGTGCGTCGGAGGCCGCCTCGCCGGGTTGCGGTCTCCAGTGGTTCCCCCACACGATGGGCCGCGGTCGGGCCAGATACTCCGCCAGCAGTCTGGCGCGCATCGCCCGCGGCACCGTCAGATGGACGACGCGGCACGTCGTGCGCAGGCCTGTTCGCAACGCGGGATGGAGCATGACGACGCTGCCCGTCGTGTCGATCACGAACCGTTCGCCGCCCGCCGCGCTGCGCACCGCTTCGATGGCGTCGGCGGTCACATCGTGCTCGATCCGCAGATACAAGGCCTGGCGCAGTTCGTAACCGGGCGACCAAGGCATGCCCATCCACCGCCCGAGGGCGTGCACGGCGGCCTCGCCGGGTCCTGGTTCGAACGCGCCGCGCGCGTGCAGCACCGCGGCGATGGCTCCGTCACAGTCGAGATGTCGGAAGCCGACCGACGAGGCCAGTTGCGCAGCCCAGTGGGACTTGCCCACGCCCGACATGCCCACGAGACAAAGTGCGCGGACGGCCACGGCGCAGCAGGCTTCCACGTGCGTGGAACGACCGCCAGCGGCGCGAGTCGAGATGACTTTCACGCTATCTTGGGCGGCGCATGGCGGGCATCACCATCGTCGGATCGGGCCGGTATCTGCCGGGTCCACCGGTTCCCAACGACGCGCTGGCGCGCGTGATGGACACGAGCGACGCCTGGATCCGACAGCGCACGGGCATCGCGACGCGGCACTACGCGCCCGATGGGGTCGGCGTATCGGACCTCGCGGTCCACGCGGCTCGGGCGGCGCTCGAGGACGCCGGGATCGACGGCGCGCAAGTCGATTACGTGATCTTTGCGACCATGACCCCGGACTACCCGTTTCCGGGGCCGGGGGCTCTGATCGCGGCGCGACTCGGTCTGGACCAGGTCCCGGCGCTCGACGTCCGGCAACAGTGCTGCGCGATTCCGTACGCGCTGCAGGTGGCCGATGGGCTCGTGGCGACGGGCGCCGCGCGCACCGTGCTGCTCGTGGGCGCCGAAGCGCACGCCGGGTTCATGCCCTGGACCGAGTGGCGCGCGCTCGAGGATCCGGAGGTCGTCGTCTCGACGCAGGCGCGCGAGCGCGCCACGCGTCATCGCGGGCTCGCGGTCTTGTTCGGCGATGGGGCGGGAGCGCTCGTGCTGCGCCCTCACCCCAAACCGGGTCACGGCCTGATCGGGGTACGCGTACGCAGCGACGGCCATGGCGCGCATCAGCTCTACGTGGAAGCAGGGGGCTTCCGCCGCCGCCCTTATCTGCAGCCGTGGATGCTGGAGGAGGACCTGCACGTGCCGCGCATGGAGGGCCGCGAGCTGTTTCGCGCAGCGGTCACGCGGCTTCCGGCGCTCGTCCGCGAGTTGTGCGCGGCGCACGACGTGGCGCTCGAACAGATCGATTGGTTCATCGCCCACCAGGCCAACGACCGGATCAACGCGGCCGTGCGCGAGGCGCTCGGCGTTCCCGAGGAGCGCGTGCCGAGCAACATCGCGCGCTACGGCAACACGTCGAGCGCGACGATTCCGATTCTCGTCGACGAGCTGCGGCGCGACGGCGTGCTGCGAGAGGATCAGCTCGTCTGCTTCCTGGCCCTCGGCGCCGGTCTGCACTGGGGCGCCGCGCTCATGCGGCTGTGACGAGGCCGGCGCGCGGTCGGTCGGGGCCGGATCGCGGCGCGTGCACCGGAGCGTGTCTCGTCGTCACTGCAGCGGGCCGCCGGAAACCGGATCGGACGGCGGCGGTCGGCTCGAGCGCCGGGTCGGGGACGTCAATCCCAGACGGCGCAGTCGCGCGCGCAGCGTCGTGGGCGCGATTCCAAGCGCACGCGCCGCGGAGCCGACGTCTCCACCCGCGAGAGCTAGCGCCCGCTGCAGCGCGCGCCGTTCGATGTCGGACCACGGCGCGTCCAGCGGGTCACGGTCGCCGGTCAGAGGAGGCAGATCGCTCCGGCCGAGCAGGGGACCCTGGCACCGTGCGACCGCGCGCGCGACGACGGCGTCCAGCTCCTCGAGATTGCCGGGCCAATCGTGGCGCAGCAGAGCGTCCATCGCGGCCGGCTCGACTCCGACGGGCGTGCGCCCGAGGGCCCGGCACGCGCGGTGCACGGCGAGCAGGACGAGACTCGGCAGATCCTCCGTTCGTTCGCGCAGCGGGGGGACGTCGATGCGGGGGGACTCGAGCCAGCGGGCGAGGTTCGGATCCAGGGTGCCAGCCGCGAGCAGTTCGGCCGGCGCGACCCGGCTCCAGGCCACCAGGCGAACGTCGACGGGATAGCTCGCAGCGGAGCCGACGGGACGCACTTCGTGCGTCGCCAGGGCTTCGGCGAGCACGGCCTGGGCTTCGAGGGACAACGCGGGAAGATCCCGTACGAACAGCGTCCCCCCGTGGGCGACGCGGAGCCAGCCCGGCTCGAGCGACCCCTCGCGTGCGTCGCCGACGAGCGCGGCCACACTCGCATCAGGAGCGCGGAGGGTCGCGTCGGCCACGAGGAACGGGCCGCCACCGCGTCCCGCATGCTCGTGCAGCACGCGCGCGAGCGACTCGACCTCGCAGCCGGGCTCCGCGACGAGCAGGACGGGTACCTGCAACGGAGCGAGTTGGATCGCGCGTTGGCGGGCTTCGCGCATGGCCGCCGAATACGCGACGAGCGCTCCGGTCGTGCTCGGTGCGCGGGCCGGCTCGGTCGCCCGCATCGCCGCTTCGGCACGCATGCGTCGTTGTTCCTGCTCCAGCTCGGCGAGGCGCTCGGCGAGCCCCGCCTGCCGTCGTTCGGACTGCTGCGCCCGCCGCCGTGCGCGGTCGAGTGCGGCGACGAGGCCGACCCGGGCCGTCAGCTCGCGGCCGAGGTCGATCAGGGCCTCCCGCTCCTCGAGCGAGAGCGGTGCGCGGCGGCGACCGCGCGGCACCGCGAGCGCCCCCTCGAGCCCCTCCTCGGCACGCAGCGCGACGACCGTCAGCACATCCCGCGCGTCGAGCAGCGCGCACAGCGGCTGGAGGAACGGCTGCCGCGTGACCGCGGTCTCGACGTCGGCCCGGCTCACGAGGGCCTCGCGGCGGCTTTCCAGGTGCTCGCGAAGCGGCGCAGGAAGCCGAGCCTCCCGGACGACGGGCTCGCCCGAGGCGCCTGTGGTCACCTCGCGGTCCGGATCGACCGTCCAGAGCACGGCCCGGCTTTCGGGCGACCGCGCGCAACCGGTCAGCGGCGGCAAGACCGCACGGGCGACGTCTTCGAGCGTCGTCGTCGCGACGAGCTTGCGCCGGGCGACGCCGATGGCATCGAGAAGCCTACCGGCATCCGGTCCGAGCACGCGCTCGCCGACGCGCCGCGCGATGCGATCGAACAGCGCGGCCGTCAGGACGAGGAGCGCGGCGGCGGTGCCGAACGCGAGCGCATCGTCCGGAACGTGGGGGCGCGCTCGCACCGCGACGAGTGCGGCGAGCATCGTCGCGACCGCGCCTGCGGCGATTCGCCGCGCGTTGGCCGCGGCGGTGGGGGTTCGCAGCACCCGGACCATGGCGAGGTGACCGCCGCAGACGGCGAGCGCGCCGAGCGTGCGGGCCAGCGAGGCCGCCGCCGTGTCACCCCGGTGCGCCGCGAGCAGCGCACCGAACGCTCCGAGACAGCCGCCGAGCAGTCCGAGCGCCGCCCAGGTGTTCGCGGTCGCTCCCTCGGGGCTCGTGTGGGGCTGGCGTCGGAGCAGTCGGGACGTGGCGGCGAAGAGAAGGGCTGCGTGCGCGAGCCACGCCGGCATCTGCTCGATCCAGGCGGGGGGCGGCCCGAACTCTTTCAGCAGGGCGTCGGGGGCCACGACCGAGACGAGCGCGGGAGCCAGCGCAGCCACGCCGACGCAGCGGGCGAGCAGCCGCGTGCCGGGCCGGGCTAGGGCGCGAAGCGGTTCGGGCTCGTCGACCGCGAGCAGGGTCAGGCCGACCGCGACGAGCGTGTATCCGACCGGCGGAGCGAGCTCCAGCACGAGCGACGCTCCGGCCGGGGCCTGCGCGGCGACGAGGACGAGGGCGTAGCCCAGGCTGAGCCAGCCGATACGGGCGGCGGCGATGCCCGGACGGTCCCGCAGCAGCGCCGGAACGAGGGCGAGGACGACTGCGGCCAAGGGGATGAGCAGGCCGAGCGCCGAGAACGGCCCGCGAACCGAACCGAGGTCGGCGACCAGGTAGAGGACGACGACGAGGCCCGCGAGGCTGCGCACGGCTTCGGTCTCCGAGACGCCCGAGCATAGACCCGACCGGCGAGGCGTCGAACGGATGGGGCGCAAGAACGAGCTGCCCACGGTTGCTCGCCGAGGTCCGCTCGCGGTATCTGGGAGCCCGGTGGGTCATGAGGCTTCGCGGTGGGATGAGCGAGCTGGTGCGTCAGGCCTCGCGCCTGCAGCGCAAAATCGAGGCGCGCAAGAAAGAGCTCGAGTCCGAGACGGTCGAGGCGACGGCGGGCAACGACCGGGTGCGTGCGGTCGCGAGCGGCGCGGGCACGCTCGTGTCGGTGACGATTGATCCGGAGCTGATCCGGTCGGAGTCGCTCGAGCTCGTCCAGGATCTCGTGGTCGCGGCGGCCAACGCGGCGCTCGCCCGCAGCCGTGAGATGGTCGAGAAGGAGATCGACAAGGTGACGGGCGGCCTGAAGGTCCCGGGCCTGACGTGACGGGGGCCGTGTCCGGTCGCGAGGATCCGGTCGGCGAGCTCGTCGCGCTCTTCGCGCGGCTGCCGGGCATCGGAGAGCGCACGGCCAGTCGCCTGACGTTCCACGTGCTGGGGCAAGAGCCCGGCTATGCGCGCACGCTCGGTGAGGCGCTGCGGACGCTGCACGACCGCGTCGTGACCTGCGCGCGGTGCGGCAACTGGACGCGACGGGCGAGCGACGGACGTCCGACCGAGTGCGCCGTCTGCGCCGATCCGCGGCGCGACGGGACGACGCTGTGCGTGGTCGCGCGGGTGCCGGATCTCGTCGCCATCGAGCGTGCCGGCACCTTCCGCGGACGCTACCACGTGCTGCACGGGCTGCTGTCGCCCCTGGACGGCGTCGGACCCGAGTCGTTGCCGCTCGACGCGCTCGTTCGCCGGATTTCCGAGGGCGGCATCGAGGAGGTCATCGTGGCCACGCCGCTGAGCGTCGACGGCGAGGCGACCGCGCTGTACGTCGCGCAGGTGCTGCGCCCGCTCGGCGTGCGCGTGACGCGCATCGCGAGCGGTGTTCCCCACGGCGGAGAGCTGGAGTTCGCTGATCCGATCACGCTCGGCCGGGCCTTCGAGGGGCGACGGGCGACCTGAAGAGCGGGGGGAGGCGAGCGGTGGCGGGGCGCGTCGCGAGGAGGGAAGCGTGAAGCTCGGAGGGCTGGAGCTCGAGGCGACGGGCGCTCGCGGGGCGGCTCGCTGGGCCGACGCCGCGCTCGCCGCGTTCGTCGTCGTCGTCGTCGGCATGATGATCCTGCCGCTGCCGACGGTGCTGCTCGACGTGCTCATCGCCGGCAACGTCTCGCTCGCCGTGCTCATCTTGCTCGTCGCGCTGTACGTACGCGAGGGGCTCGCGTTTGCCTCGTTCCCCACGATCCTGCTCGTCACGACGCTGTACCGGCTCGCGCTCAACGTCTCGAGCACGCGCCTGATCCTGCTGCAGGCCGACGCCGGCGAGGTCATCTACGCCTTCGGCAACTTCGTGGTGCGCGGCAACTACGTCGTCGGCGCCGTCGTCTTCCTCATCCTGACGCTCATCCAGTTCATCGTCATCGCGAAGGGCTCCGAACGCGTCGCCGAGGTGGGGGCGCGCTTCACGCTCGACGCGATGCCGGGCAAGCAGATGTCCATCGACGCGGAGCTGCGCTCGGGCGCCATCTCGCAAGACGAGGCGCGACGGCGGCGCCGGCTGCTGGCGCGCGAGAGCCAGTTCTACGGTGCGATGGACGGCGCGATGAAGTTCGTCAAGGGCGATGCCATCGCGGGCATCGTCATCACCGTGGTCAACATCGTCGGCGGGCTCGCGATCGGGGTGGCGATGCGCGACATGAGCGCGGTCGACGCGCTCGAGACGTACGGCCTGCTTACGATCGGCGACGGCCTCGTCTCGCAGATCCCCGCGCTGCTCATCTCGACAGCCGCCGGCATCGTCGTCACGCGCGTCGCCTCGGAGCACGAGGAGGCCTCGCTCGGTGGGGACGTCGCGCAGCAGATCTTCGGCGATCCGCGCGCGCTTCGCGTCGCGACCATCTTTCTCGTGGTGCTCGCCATCGTGCCGGGGCTCCCGGCGCTCCCGTTCCTCGTGCTGGCGGCCGTGCTGTTCGTCGTGTCGCGACGCGCGACGGCGCGGGCGCGCGTCGAGGCGGCCGAAACGCCCGTGCTCGGGGCCGCGCGCCAGGAGGCGGTGCGGGAGAGCCGGGCGCGCGCGCAGATGGTGCCACTGGTCGTGCCCGTCTCCGTCGACCTCGGCGAGGCGCTCGGCCGCGAGGTGCTCGGCCCCGACGGCCGCGGCGGCCCGTTGCTCGAGGAACACATCCCCACCCTACGAGAGGCGTTGTTCCTCGACCTCGGGCTCGCGCTGCCCGGCGTGCGCGCGCGGGCGGTGCCCGGGCTCGCCGATCGTGAGTACGTCGTCGCCGTGCAGGAGGTGCCGGCGGGACGTGGCGAAGTGCCCACGGACCGCGTGTGGGTCGCCGCGTCGTCCGAGGCGATGGCGTCGCTCGGACTGAGCGCGGAGCCCGCGCCCGATCCGGTCGGGCGCGGGCCTGCGGTGTGGGTCCCGACGAGCGGTCGAGCGCTGGTCGAAGAGGCCGGCTTCGAGGTGCTCGATCCCGCCGCGCTGCTCGCGCGTCACGTCGGCGCCGTCGTTCGACGCCGCGCCGCGGACTTCGTCGGCCTGCAAGAGGCGCAGGCGATGCTCGACCAGCTCGAGCGGGCCTATCCGGCGCTCGTGCGCGCCGTGGTTCCCAAGCCCGTGCCGCTTCCGCTGCTCGCCGACGTGCTCCGCCGGCTCGTCGAGGAGGGCGTCTCCATCCGGCCCCTGCGCGAGATTCTCGAGGCGCTCGGGACCTTCGCACCGACGGAGAAGGATCCGGTCGTGTTGTGCGAGCTGGTGCGGGCCTCGCTCCGCCGACACATCACGCATCGCTACGCGCCGACGGGCGTGCTCACCGTCTTCCTGCTCGATGCCGCCATCGAAGACGCGGTGCGCGATGCGATCCAGCGCACGCCGACGGGCAGCTACCTCGCGATGGCGCCCGAGATGGCGCGCGACGTCATCGGCGCGGTCCGCCGCGAAGTGCAGGCCCTCGACACCGGCGCTCCACCCGTGTTGCTCACGCAGTCGGACGTGCGCCGCTTCGTGCGGCGGCTTCTCGAGGTCGATCTGCCCGACGTCGTCGTGCTCTCCTATCAGGAGCTCGCGCCCGAGGTCACGGTGCAGCCGCTCGCGCGCATCGCGCTGTGAACGGGGGCTCGGTGGCGGGCGCTGGCACGTCTCGGTCTCGAGATTCAGGTGCGGCCATCCGGTCCACGATGGGGGTTCAGCGGAGCGTTCCCTCGTGCCGTCACGCCGACGCGCGATCGGGCTCGCAGACGAAGCGGCCCAGTCCGAAATGGCACGCATAGCCCAGAGACAGTGGACCGGCTTGCGGCTCCGCGAAGGTCAGTCGCACGACGAAGCCGATGTCGACCGGAGGTTGAACGGCGGGCGGCTGTCGTCGGCGCACGAAGTGCCGAAGTTCGAGCCAGCGACCTGTCCAAGGCAGCAGCTCCACGTCGGCTCGGGGCAACCCGCGAACTTCCAGCTCGCGCAGGACTTGTCCTTCGACGGTGTCTCGACCGCGCGACTTGAGGTGTCGCGGAGGGACGAACGGCGTCGCGGAAACCCAGTGCCGCGATGGACCCAGCAGGGCTCGGATCGCCCCGCCCAACGGCTCGGGCATACGACGCAGTGATTCGAGCTTACCCTCTGCGACGAGGGCGACGGAGATGTCGCCGATTCGCCCCTTGGACCAGGTACGGGGCACGGACGCGATCGCGCGCCGGGCCAGCTCTCCGAGGCCCATCTTGGCATGGACCATGACGTGGTCGAGGTGGCCGTCGGCGTCGAGATCGAGAGGCAGGATGTGCGCGTGGCGGTGGCCCTGAAGCGGGGCGCCATCTTCACCACGCCCCGTCACCTCGGGGCATTGCGCCGCGTTCTCGCCGAGTCGGGCAACGAGTTGCCGGTGGAGCCGCTCGGCTTGCGGCAGCGTCCGCGCGATGGGGGGCAGCGCGCTCATCGACCCACTGGACGTCGTCAGCGCCAGCAGGGTGGCTTCGACACGAGCCGAGCGCGGACGCCGCGGAGCGGTCGGAGGCCCCACCTCGAGACTGTTCACAGGCCGCCAGTAGAGCACCAGTCGCGACCCTGGCGCCTGGTTCCATCCCGCGGAACGCCACGTTTCCGTGTCGGTCAGCAGGCAGCCCAGCAGGTCCTCGGGTGGCAGTGCGCTCCGGCCGGCACGTTCGGATTTCGAACGCCGTCGACCCGAGCGGACGTTGCTTTCCTTGGGCTCCGTTTCGACGGTGCTCGCGAGGTTTTTCCGCCACTCTGCGTACTGCCGTGGCTCTTCGGGCGCGAGCAGCGCGATCTGCTCGTAGCCCCGCCCGGGGCGCTCTTGCGATCCGTTCGGGAACACCGCGCCGCCCGCAGGAAGCGGCTCGTCGTCGGGGACGGTGAATGCCTCGACCCAGCTTTCGCTACGACCGAGGTACCCCATGTGGTTCGCAAGCGTCTCGAAGAGCCGCGCTGCCTCGGAATCGAGCGAAACCGGCCAGCGGACCCAGACCTTGCCGGCTCCGGTGTGCGCGAACGCGTCGTAGACCAGGTTGGTGGCCTCGCGCCCCTTTTCGAACTTGGCCGCCGGCATGTAATGGCGGCTGTGACCGACGGCCGCGGGGGGTAGGCGGTATTCGGGCAGCACCGCCGCGAGCTGCTCGACGAGGCGGCGGCCCGGCTCGGGAACGACTTTCCAGCGCTGCGTCGCGAAGCCGACGGCGAGGAGGGCACGCACGAGTCTCCACGGACACGGCGGCCACTCGACGAGCCCCTCGTTGGCGTGGTGGCCGTGGGGCGTCGCATGATAGCGGCCGGCCGGAAACCGCAAGACGAGCGTCGCCATCAGGTGTCGTCCTCGGCGTCGTCGCCCGGCTCGCTCTGCTGCGTCGTGGGCTCCTTGGTCGCGGACTTCTTCGGCTTGGCGGCTTTCAGCTCGTCGGCGAACACGAGGGTCCTGTGGTGCATGTCTGCTTTGCAGGATTGGATGGCCTCGCGCAGCGCGTCCTCGAGCGCGCGCAGTGCCGGCAGCACGAATCCCCTCGGCCGCTCGGCGACGATCTCGCGGTCGACGACTTCGAGATCGCACGCGGTGCGCAGTCGCAGGTCGCCGTCCAACAACTTGCGCACCCGATGCAACGCGAGCAGCACGAGCATCCGCTCGACCTTCTCCCCGAGCCCGTAACCACGAATCTGCGCGAGATCGAGATTGACGAACAGATCGATCCGCTCGGCCGTGAACTCGTCGCGCGAGAACGGAACGTTTCCAAATCCCTTGGCGGTGTCTCCCTCGGGGTTCACGTGGTCGTTCTTGACCCCGCCAGCAGGTGCGACGCGGACCCCGCTGGCGTCGATGAATGCGGACAGCGCCCGCGTCACGCGGAGCCTGCCACCCGCCAGGTCGCTCTTGGCCAAGAAGACCCCATGGATGAGGGATCCCACATCGTACTCGAGCAGCGTGCGTGCGAGCAACGCGCGATCGATGGGTCCCTTTTCGAGCGTTCCCAGCTTCTTCTTGAGCTCGGCGAGGAAGTCCTGTGCCGTCTTATCTCGGTTTTCGAGAATGTAAGGGCTGTTGAGGCGGTGCGCTTCGAGCATGCTGTCGGTGAGGAACGATTTGTCCGGTCGCCTGACCGTCACATGACTGATTCCCCGAAGGACTTCGATCGGCTCGTTTTTGGAAAAGTCCCAGCACGTCGCCTCGAGCCGGTTCGCCATGCTCTGGGTGGACTCGACCAGAAGGCGTGTCCCCTCCTGCGTCTCGTACACGGCGGGGCCGAGACTCGGGAAACCCGTGGGCTGAAACCGAGCGCCCTGCAGTGGACGGAGCGGGACGGTGAACAGGATGCGGGTCGTCGTCGCGAGGGTCGTCCAGTCGACGGTCATCGTGCCTCCTGAATGGCGGTGGGCAGAAAGCGCTGCAGGAGATCTTCGGCAAGCGGTCGTTCGATGGGAAAGGCAAGGGCCGCCGCCCATCGGGCGGCGGTCGTCGGGTCGGTCGTCGCACCACGCAACGGCGGGCGGAAGCCGGCGGCGCGCAATCGCGCCAGAGCGAGCGAGACGGCTCCCGCGGCATCGCCACGGGCGAGACGTCTCACCATGGACCGGTCGAGGGGGACGCGGCGCTCGCCCAACGCGAAGGGAAGGCCGCAGAGGCGAATGGCTACCCACGCCTCTGGCAGTTCCGAACGGCGCGACTTACGCGCGCCGAATCGGGGCGGCACCCGCGCCCAGTGAATCGCCATCAAGGATCGCGCGAGCGCGACCGTCCGGCGCGCATCGACCTCGCCCATCAACCACGCGACGAGGTCGTCGGTGCGCGCGCCGTAGCCCGGGGCGGCTACGAGGGGCAAGTGCCGCTCGGCGCCGTACTCCGCCTCGAGGATTCGGCGCTCCACGACGGCGACGAGGTCCCCCATCGAATCGCGGCCGTGCGCGACGACGCGCGGGCTGTCTTTGAGCCTCGACCGCCCTCCCTCCGTGCGGATGTCGTATCGCCGCCCCGCTTCGTCGAGCGGTAGCCAGTGATGCCGAACGGGGTCGTCGGGGCCATCGTCCGTGTACGAACGGGCCGCGCTGCCGAGGGCGACGGCCAGTCGCCACTCCGGCGAGTCGTCTGCGGCCGCCTCGAGCCATTCGACCGACAGCGGAGGGCACGGCCCATGCTCGAATTGCTGCCCCGTGACCTGGATGGCCTCGACGTCTGCGATGGCCAGAAGCACCTGTTGCCATGCGCGACGATCTGTCGAACGCAAGGCTGCCCCAAACGCGGCGTCGGCGAGGCGCTTGACGGCGATTCGAAAGCCGGCGGAGACGTTGGTTTTGTCGTTCGTCGACCGTGCGGAGCGTTGCAGGGCGTCCATCCAGCCCCTCACGTCGTCCAGCAGTCGCGCGTGGGGGCGTTCCCCGGCCTCGACGCGACCGAGTGGAACGGCGAAGATGCTCTTTCCGTTGCGCTGGAGATACCCGTGCCGTTCGAAGCCCGACAGCCCGCGCGCGACGCCCAGTCGACCGATGGCTTCTACCACGTCGATGGCGCGGCGCGCCGGTCGGCGGCCCACTTGCGCGCGTCCTTCGGTCACGAGCGCTTGCACCTCGCTCCAGCTCGCCGGATGCGGCCATAGGGGCAGCCACTGCTCCCCGCGCTCGGCTTCCTCGAGACCTGCGGTGCCGTGGCCAGAAGGTTGAGCCTGGACGACGAATGGAAGGGCGGCTCGCCCTCGGAGGCCCGCGGCGAGCCGCTTCGACGTTTGCGCTCGGAACGCGACGGCTCCCTCGAGAAGCAGCACGAAATCCCACGGATTGCTCCTGACCTCGGCCTCGACTCCGGTCGTGGCGTTCAGTCCACCCGCCCCCGGAACGAATTGCCCTGGAGACGCTTTTTGCATTGCGTAGCACGTCTCGCCGAACAAAGATGCCTCGAGCCACGCTCGTGCCCGAGCCTGCGGACTGCCACTCGGGAGGTCGAACAGCTCGGCCAGGCGGTCGAGCAGCTGGTCCGCGGCGGCCGGCAGTCGCCCGCAACGAAGTACAGCGCGGGAGCACCTTGACCGGTCGCGAGAGCCGGCGGCATCGTGGAGCCCGTGTCCGCGGAGCACGACGCGCCGACGATCCGGCAGCAGCCCGAAAGCGCCGCGACCGAGAGGCCCAACCCGTCCTGTGCTCTCGGTCCAAGGTGCGAGGCGGAGCGCGGCTCGGACTGCGCCAATCGCGGCTCGCTCGCATCGCTGCTCGGCTGGAGCGTGCTGCTCCTCGGCCCCCTCGCCGTCCTGACGACGGCCGCCCTGCTGCGCCCCGATCCATCCGGCCATGGAACCCACACGCAGCTGGGACTCCCGCCGTGCGGCTTCCACGTCGTCACCGGCCTGCCGTGTCCCGGGTGCGGCATGACGACGTCCTTCGCGCACATGGTCCGCCTCGAAATTGTCCCCGCGGCGCTCGCCAATCCGTTCGGCGTCCCGCTCGCGCTGCTCACCGCCGCGTGCGTCCCGCTCGCGCTGTTCGGCATCGCACGCCGGCTGCCGGTGCTCGAGACGCTCGAGCGGCTGCGCGTCGAAATGTGGGCGATTCTGCTCGCTTGCACGCTCTTCTTGGTCTGGATCGTTCGTCTCGCGACCACGTGGCTGCTGCGATGACCGACCCGACGTTCGGGCGGGAGCACCGCGGCGGGTCGTGCGCGCGCAGTGCACCGTGACGGCGGCCTACGAAAGCGCGCCTGCGGGCACGGTGACGGCGGGCACGACGCTGGCCGGCCGTTACGCCATCGAACGGTTGCTCGGGCAGGGGGGGATGGCGGAGGTGTACGCGGCCCACGATCGGGCGACGGGCCGATCCGTGGCGATCAAGCTGCTTCGACGCGAGGTCGCGGGCAACGCCGAGGCCGTCGAACGGCTGCGTCGCGAAGGCGCCGTACTTGCCTCGCTTCGGCATCCGTCCATCGTGGCGATCGAGACCTACGGCCAGCTCGAAGACGGACGTCTCTTCCTCGTCATGGAGCGTCTGCACGGCGAGACGCTCGGCGCGCGCATGCGCCGGCTCGGCCCGCTGCAGCCCCCGATGCTCGTGCCCATCGTGCAGGACGCGGTCGCCGCGCTCGCCGCGGCCCACGCTCGGGGCGTCATCCATCGCGATCTGAAGCCCGACAACCTGTTTCTGGTCGAGACGGAGGAACGACCTGTCGTCAAGCTGCTCGATTTCGGCATCTCCAAGGTCGTCGGCGACTCGCGCATCACGGCGACCGGGGAAGTGCTCGGCACGCCGCGGTACATGGCCCCCGAGCAGTTGCGCGCGGAGCCCGATCTGGATGCGCGCACGGACGTGTACGCGATGGGGGTGGTCCTGTTCGAGGCGCTCGCGGGCACCTCGCCTTTCCTCGCGCCGACGCCGAGCGAGCTTCTCGTCGCCATCCTGCAAGGCCGGCATCCGCCCCTGCGCTCGTTCCGACCGGACCTACCCGAAGCCATCGAGGCCGTCGTCGCCCGCGCGATGGCGCGGACGCGCGAGGCGCGATTCTCGAGCATCGAGGAGCTGGGGCAGGCCTTCGTCCGCGCGGCTCGCGGTAGCGTGATCGCACCGGCCACGTCGTCGCCGCGAATCAGCCACGCCACGGCACCCGTCGGAAGCTTCGAGGCCCCCGGCGAGCGCGACCGACCCTCGTCCCCCGGGCGGATCGTGCCCGGCACGTTCGGCGCGCTCAGCCTCGATCGACCCGCGCCCGCGCTGTCGCCGGCGGGCGCGCCAATCCCCCCCGGCCCACGCCCCACACCGGAAACGGCACCCGCGCCGCGCGACCACGTCGCACCGGCGAGTCGCGCCGCGCCCTTGCCGTCCGCCGCGAATCCGCACGCTGCACTCGACGAACCCGTCACGCTTCCTTCGAACCGCTCGACACTGGCACTGTGGCTGGGAGCGCTCGGAGCCGGAGCGCTCTTCGGCGTCCTCGTCGTGGCTGGTTTGCGCGCATGCGGTGCGTGACGGCGCGCCCCGCCCGACGATCTGCAGTGGAGCCCGCTTCGCAGCGCGCACCCGAAGCCGGGCTCCGAGTCCGAGGCCGAGTCCGACACCGAGACCGAGACCGAGTCCGTGCCCGAGTCGGAGTCCGAGTCCGAGGCCGAGGCCGAGTCCGACACCGAGACCGAATCCGAGCCAGAGTCCGACTCCGACACCAAGCTCGAGCCCGAGTCTGCCGCCCGTCGGCTTGCCACGATGCGCGCGCTGGCGTTTGATGCGTCGGCATGCGGGTCCTCGTGACCGGCGGGGCGGGCTTCATCGGTAGCCACGTCGTCGACGCGGTGCTCGAGCAGGGTGCCGAGTGCATCGTCGTAGACGATCTGAGCAGCGGCCGCCGCGAATGGGTCCCCGCGGCCGCCCGGTTCGTTCGGGCGGACGTGTGCGACGCGGAACGCATCAGGCGCCTCTTCGACGAAGTGCGGCCGGACGTCGTATGCCACCAGGCCGCCCAGGTGAGCGTTTCGGTGAGCACCCGGGAACCTCTGCGCGACGCACAGGTCAACGTGCTCGGCACGGTTGCGCTGCTCGAGGCCGCCGTGCGCGCCGGCGTGCGCCGCTTCGTGTTCGCGAGCACCGGCGGCGCGATCTACGGCGAGGTTCCCGAAGGCCAGCGCGCCGACCTCGACGCGATTCCGCGTCCCCGCTCGCCGTACGCCTGCGCCAAGCTCTCCGCCGAGCACTATCTCGGCTGCTTCGCGCACCTGCACGCGCTGGAGACGTGTGCCCTGCGCTACGCCAACGTCTACGGGCCGCGCCAGGATCCACACGGCGAGGCCGGCGTCGTGGCCATCTTCACGCGCAGACTGCTGTCCGGACAGCCCTTGACCGTCTTCGGCCGCCGACGCGCGGGCGACGGCGGCTGCATCCGCGATTACGTCTACGTCGCGGACGTCGTGCGTGCGAACGTGCAGGCGATCTTCGGGCCCTCGCCGCCGCCGGTCCGCAACGTCGCCACCGGCATCGGCACGACGACCCTGGAGCTGGCACACCGGCTCGCCGTGATCGTCGGGGTGCGACCACACATCGAGGATGCGCCCCCACGCCCGGGCGACCTCGAACGCAGCGTGCTCCTTCCCTCGTCGGAAGAGCCCACGGTGTCGCTCGACGAGGGCCTCGCGCGGACCGTCGATTGGTTCCGCGCGCACCGCGACGGCTGACCGCATCGCGACGGCAACGTGCGAGAGCCGCCAACCCGCGGTAGCGTGCCCCACGTGACCGAGCCGCGGCGATGGCGACTGGAGATTCGCGGAATGAGCTGCGAGCACTGTGTCGGCGCGGTGCGCGATGCGCTGCTCGCCGTACCGGGCGTGCGCCACGCACACGTGCGGATCGGGCATGCCGAGGTCGAGACGGACGCCGAGGTGCGGCGCGACGCGCTGGCCACCGCGATCGACGAGCTCGGCTACCGCGTCCTCGACTGACGCGCATCACGACGCCGCTGCGATCTCGACGGGGCGGGCGGACCGGCGTGCGCGCGTCACGGCGCCGGAAACTCGCTCACAGCTCGCTCAGCTCGAGGATCCGATCGTCGGCCCGAACCGCGTGCCGGCTCGTACGCCCCGACGGCCAGCGAACTTCGACCTCGATGGGTCCTTCGCGCGGCAGGCCCCAAAACATGCGCGCATCGAAGCAGCCCGCATAGCCCTCGCCGATGCTCCGCTCGCGCTGCATCGATCCGCTGCTCGTGTGCACGTACACGCGCGCCCCGGCTGCCTCGGTGTTCGGCGCACGCCCGCGCAGCCGTACGCTGAGCGGGCGCCCCGCCGGAGGCACGACGTTCCGCAACAGCGCCGGCGGCCCGACGGCCGGTGCGAGCACGATGTCCGGGCGTCCGTCGTCGTCGAGATCGGTCACCGCGAGGCCTCGGCTGGCACGGGCCACCCGAAGGCCGTCGTCTTCCGTGAGCGCGACCTGGCGCAGCCGACCGTCGCCCTCGTTCCGCAAGAGGTTGCCCGGTTGCGCGAATGCCCCGACGTAGCCCGCGGCGCGCAGCTCGGGCTCCGCGTAATAGTGACCGGTGGCCTCAACGAGATCGAGATCCCCGTCGAGATCGAGGTCGACGAGCGCGATTCCCCAGCGGAAGGTGTGGGCGAGCGGCGCCGTGCCGACGAGGTGTCCGACGTCGTCGCAGAAACCGTCGGCGCCGCACAGGAACACCGCCGTCGCGTCCGTCTCGAAGCTCGTCGCGACGTGATCGAGCCGGCCGTCGCCGTCCAGATCGCCGGTCGACCAGCCCATCGTGTCGATGCCGTAACCGCGATGATTGTACGCGAGCCCGATGCGCTCGGACGCGTCGCGCAACACGCCGTCCGGACCACGCACGAGCGGCCGATCCCGATAGGCGAAGCCCAGATCGTTGCCCACGTACAGGTCGGGCGCGAAGTCCTCGTCGAGGTCCGAGATCGCGACGACGAGGCCCGGCTCGAGCAGGCGCATCTCGGGCGCGAGCTCGGCCGCACGCTCCTCGTATCGGCCGTCCGGCCCGCGTACGAGCAGCAGGTCCGCGATGGGATCGAACGCGGTCACGTCGGCCGCGCACGGAATGCGGCCGCAGGAGCGCTCGCCGACGCGCGCCGGATCGAATCGCAAGAAGCCCGCCACGGCGAGATCGAGGTCCCCGTCGCCGTCGACGTCCCCGGCCGCCGCGCCCACGTACATGTCGCGCGGGTCGATCCGCCCCTCGAGCCCGAGCCGTTCGGTCGCGTCGACGAACCGGCCGCGCTCGTTTTCGTACAGCCTCACGGTGCCGTAGCCGGCGAGCACGATGTCTTGATCTCCGTCGCCGTCCTCGTCGTAGGCGAGGCAGCTCCACACGTCGTGGACGTCCGCGAGTCCGCGTGCTTCGGTCTCGTCCGCCCAGCGCATCGGCTCGAGCCCCACCCACAGGTGCACGTCGCGTCCGCGACCGCGAACCGCGAAGAGGAGATCGATCGGCGCGCGCCCGTCGACGTCGATCGGACAGACTCCACCCGCCATCCGATCGGGAATGGTCGCGTAGCCGTCCACGGGCTCCCGCTCGAACCACGGCCCCGCCGTGGCCGTGACGTCCTCGAACCAGCGCACGGGCACGGGCTCAGCGCCCCCATCGCCCCGAAGCGACACCTCGCGACCCCCGTCCGCAACGGCGCCCGCGTCGGTGCCCGTCGCCTCCAGACCGACGTCCGTCGGCGCGGCTCCGTCCGCCCCCCTCTCCACGTCCGCATCGATTCCCGTCCCCCGCGCATCGGCCCCTCCGACTCCCGCGTCGGGTCGGCGCGACGCTGCCCCGTCGCACGCGACGAGCGCGTAGCCCACCACGAGCCACGACGCACCCGCGATCGGCGCCGACCGCTTCACCATGGCATCCGCAACGCACGGCGCGCCGCCTCGACGAGACGCGGCCAGCTCAGCAGGCCGAGCTGCGAAGTCGACAGCCATCGCCACGCATCGTGCGCCTCGGCGAGACGGGGTCGCTCCTCGTCGACGCGCGCACGGTAGACGACGACGAGCATCGGCTCGTCGCCGCGGGCCGCCCGATACGCATCGACGGGACGATCGTCGAAGACGCCCTCCCACCCGGTCTCTTCGCGTAGCTCACGACGCGCGGCCGCGAGGGGATCTTCGCCGGGCTCGAGGCGCCCCGAGGGCGTCTCCCAGCAGCCGACGGCGGCTCCCGCGCTCGCCGAACGCCGCAACGCGAGCACGCATCCTTCTCGCACCGCGACGACGGTCACCGCCGGCAGCAGCCTCGCGTCGCCCATTTCGTCCGGGCGCACCCGTCAAGTATGCGGCGCGCGTGCGGGAATTTCGAATCCGACGATGGGCCTTCCTACGATTGCGTCTCGATACGACATGCTCGAGAGCCCTCCGACGCGCGTGCGTCCCGAAACCCCCGCGCTCGCGGCGGCCGACGCCTCGGATCGAGCCCTCGCGGACTGCCTTCTGGGACCCGGCACGGCCCTGCCGTTGCCGCCCATGGCCGACGTCGTGCAGGCCGTCCTCGAGCTCGCGCTCGCGCGCCGGCGCAAACAGCTGCTGCCGGTGCTCGACCTCCCGGCCGAGCTCGCCCTCGTCCGACGTGGTCCCTCGTTGCTCGTGAGCTGGTACACGACCGATGGAGCCGACGTGGCCATCCTCGACCGTCCGGTCGACTTGCAGGCCGCGTTGACCGTCGGGGCGCGCTGGGCCGCCGACCGACTCGGAGGCTCCGATTCGTCGAGCAGCGCGCACGCCCGATGGCTCCACGAGCGCCTGCGCGCCGCACGCGTCGCGCCGGATCCCTGGCCCCCCGGCGTCGCCGTCACTCGGGTCGGCGGCTGGGTCGATCCGCCTTCGGACGGCAGTCCGCTCGCGTTCGGGTTCGAGGCGTCTGTCGTGCCCGGCGCCCTCGACACGACCGATTCGACGGCGCGCGCCGATACCCATGCCCTGCTGTTCGAAGGTGTCCTGTGGGCCTGGGCGCGCGAGCGCCGCGTGATGCTTCCGCGCGGCCCGGTCGTTCCACTCGTCGCGAGACTCGTGGGACTCGCGCGCGTCGTCCTCGACACCGCGAACGGCGGGCGCGCGGCCAACGTGCGCGTGCGCACCGGCACCGTGACTCTCGGCGTGCGCGTCGACCCGGGCGCTGCGGTCGCGCTCACGCTGGGTGCCGAATCGGGCGAAGGGGTCACGATTCCCGCGCTCGAGCCGGAGCGCTTCGTCGGATCGGTGCTCCGGCTGGGCAGCGATCTGTGCCGTGCGATCCTGCTCGCCGATCGAACCCAGGCGCACAACCTGCGCCTGCGCGCGATGCGCGACGAGGTGCGCCAGCTCCGCGCGATGCTCCGTCGACGGTCGGCGCCCGCGCCGTTCACGCACCCGGACCCCGACGCGCTGCGCGTGACCCTGCGCGACGAGGCGGGGGACGAGCCCGCTGAGCCCGAGACGCCCACCCGCACGCGCGGAAAACTGCGCTTCGGTGAGCGCTGGCGCGTCGCGCTCGACGAGCTGGACGCGACGGCGAGCTTTTTGTGCGGCGACCGCATCGTCGTCGTCGGTCGCCGCGTTTCGGTGGCGCTGGATCGCGACGACGGGCGGCTCCTGTGGACCGCGGCGGGAGCCCCCCGCGCCGGCATGGCCGGGCGCACGCTCGTGCGCGCCAGCGGCGACGTGCTCGAGCTGTGCGACCTGGACGACGGGGAGCCGTACGCGACGACGCGACTCGCGCTGCCGCCCGGCGATGGACTGTCGGGCGTCTGGTCCGGCGGCGGATCGCTGCCCCCGCTGCTCGTCGTCTGCGATGCCGCGGGCCGCCTCGTCGCG
Source organism: Myxococcota bacterium (assembly GCA_025054695.1). Lineage (GTDB taxonomy): Bacteria > Myxococcota_A > Polyangia > Polyangiales > JANWZI01 > JANWZI01. The sequence continues at coordinate 54,339 of JANWZI010000001.1, forward strand.
ATCGACCTGCGCACCGGCGAGGCGTGCTGGCGACGCCCGATGCGTGGCTGCTCGCCGCCCTCGCTCCGACGTGCGGGTCGGCTTCTGCTTTGCGGCAGCGCCGACGGCCGTCTCGAAGCACTCGACCTGGTCTGCGGCGAGCCGCTGTGGCGTCATGCGAGCCGCGAGGGCTTCTCGCTCCCACCGGCGGTCCTCCGCCAGACCGTCTTCGCGGTGGCAACCGCCGGCGGCCACGGCTCGCTGTACGCGCTGGATCTGTGCAGCGGACGCTGCCTCTTCCGACGTCCGCTGTCGCGCGAGCCATCCCACGGGCCGGTGATCGTGGGCGAGAGCGTCGTGCTCGCGGTCGGCCATGGCCGTGAGGCCGCGCTCGTCGCGTACGATGCACGCGACGGTGCCCCGCGGTGGAGCCACCCGGACATCGGCCTGTCCCACGGCGGCGCCGCGCTCGCCGTCGACGATCTGCTGATCGTGAACGCACCCGGCGGGCGCCTGACGGCCCTCGACGCAGCCGATGGGCGCGAACGCTGGACCCGCGCCGTCGCGCACCCGCTCACCGACGACGTCCCGCGCCGCCTCGAGCCCGTCCTGCGCGGCGGCGCGCTCTTCGTGCCCGGCGCCCACGTCTGGCCGGTGCGTCCCTCCGACGGCGCGCCGCTGGGCGATCCGCTGCCGTGCGACCTCGTCCCCGACTTGTTGCGGGTCGACGAGCGCGGGTGGGTCTACGTCGGGGAAGAGAGCGGCCGCCTCGTGGCGCTCGCGCCCGCCCCCTCGCTCGTGCTCGTGCGCGGCGGGAGCTGACCGGACCCGGTCGATACGGGGACGGCCGGCGTCCGGCCGGACGACCACAGCGACGCATCGCCGTCGATCAGTTTCTCGTCCACGAGCACGAAGCCCTCGCCGCGCGCGTGCCAGTGCTGCTCGAGCCGCGTCGTGCGGAGCAGCATCGTGCGGGGCGCGTACCAGCTCACTTCGAGCCAGACGCGCGCCCGTTCGCCGTCGGGCGCCAGACGCATCTCGAGCAGCTCCACGTCGGCCAGGCGCACCTCGCGCCCCCAGGCACGGCGGCGGTCGACGAAGCGAGCCCGGTACGCCGGGCCGACGCGCTCGCTCGCCACGTCGAGCCGACCCCAACGAGCCGCATCGTTGAGCGCCCCGACGGCGTCGCGAAGCCGTTCGCTTCGCGCGGCGGCCTGCAACAAGCATCCGCCCGATCCGCTCGTGACCGCGGTCAGCGCGAGCAGGCCGGTCGCCTGCGCGAGGAGCCTCGACACCATGGAGACATTGACGTGGATGTCGTCGCGTCGAGCAAGAAATCGGCGACGTCCGCGGCCCACGGCGCCGACCGCGTCGCTCGACGGAACCGGTCGGAACGACGAGCCCGGGTCGGCGCCCGCATCCTGGACCGAGCCCGAGACTGACAGCAGGGGCGACTGTGGTTGATCGCGGTTCCAACTCGGTCTCGGACCGACAGCGGCAGTCAGATTGGTTGAAGGCGGTTCAAACTCGGACTCGGGCTCGGACTCGGGCTTGGGCTCGGACTCGGATTCGGTCTTGGCCTCGAACTTAGTCTCGGGCTCGAACTCGGGCTCGGACTTCCGATCCTCCTCGCCAACATCAACCGACCCGACCGCCGCCGTGAGACGGCGAAGAGCCTACGGGGCCGACGTCGCCAGACGCGCGCGCGCCGCGCGGTCGTCCGGATCGAGGGCGAGCGCCGCCCGCCACGCGGCCCGCGCGCCGGTCTCGTCGCCGGCGGCCCGTCGCGCAACGCCCACCCGCCCCGGGTATCTCGCGCGGCCCGGGCGCCGCGCGCCGGCGCGGTCGGCCCCCAGGACGGCGTCGGCGGGGCGGCCCGGGGCGGGCCGCCGCCGCGCCATCGCCTCCATCGCGTGGTTGTCCCTCGAATTGGCCTCGAGCAGCGCCGCCACGATTGCCTCGGCCGTCGCCGGATCGCCGCGTTCGAGCGCCTCCAATGCCGCGCTCACGCTGAGGCGGTCGGTGCGCTTCGTCGGCGAATCGGCGTCCGCCCGAGGCGTGGCGCTCCCTTCCCGATCCATCGAGGGCGCGCCCCCGCCCATTTGCGACCCGACGTCGGCCTCCGTGGCGGGCGTCGTTCGCGCAGAGGACGCGTGCGACGGCCGCGACCCGCTCTCAACTTCGGGCTCGACCGCATCGGCCGACGGAGCCGTCGTATCGCTCGTGCCGCGCGGCTGCGACCCGCGCCCCGATTCGGCTTCGACCGCGTCGGGTTCGACGGCTCGAGCCTGCGCGGTCCGAACCCCATCCTGCGCGCGCGGCTGCTCGGAGGGCGTCGATGTCGGCGACGTCGCCCGCTCGGACACGGCGCCCTGAGGAGTCGAGCGCTCGGGGCGCGATCCGCCGTGCGATTTGCGAGCTTCGAGCGCCAGCCAGATCACGGCCACGAGAAGCACTCCGGCGGCCGCGACCGCCGCGGGCACGACCCAGCGGCCCTTGCGCCGCTGCGCGGTCGAATCGACCTCTCTCGGGTCTCCGACCGGACGCTGGAAGACGGCCTCGACGACGACCTCCGACGCATCCGAACCATGCGCAGCAACCATCCCGAGTTCGCCCAGCCGTCGGGGGTCTTCTCGAACGATTTCCGGAGACAACTTCCGCTCGACGTCCGCCGACGATCCGACCGACGCCGACTCGACCGGTATGTCGACGACCGACTCGTGCAGTTGGCCCGTCGTCCGGAGCTCGCCGTCGATCGCCGCTCCGGTGCTCGAGCCAGACGGCGGCGCACCTCGCTCCCCTTTCGAGTCGAGCGGCCCACGCGCCTCGGATCGGTCGGTCGCGCCGTTCGCCGCGCGGAGCAATGCCTCGGGCTCGATGGGTACCGCCGGCGTGGGCCACGCCTCTCGGTGCGCCGCACCGAGCGAGCTCGGCGGCTGCGGGCGGGAAGCGGGCAGCGGCGGCGGCGCGCTCGGGACGTCGATCCGCTTCTCGAGAAGAACCTCCCGCGAGTGCGCGAGCGCCTCGTCGAGCGGCATCATCACGTTGGCGAGGGCCGGATGCGTGCGTCTCTCGATCAGAGCCCGGCCCGTCGTCATCGCGAGCAACTCGACCAGCGCGTCCAGACCCTCGCGGGGCGCGCCCGTCTCCCCGGACACGCGGGCTCCGACGAGCAATCCCCCCGCGAGGTCGAGATCGACGCACCGGTTCGCCTCACGCACCGACGCGTGCACGGCACCCGGAGCCGTCGCGAGGGCGCGTAGCAAACGCGACGGACCGGTCGTCTCGAGACGCACGTCGACCGATGGTTCCGTCGCGACGCGCGAGGCGAGCGTACGGTCGGGCTCGAGCAGTTGCACGAGCCGGCCGACGACACGCTCGAGCGTCGGTCCGCGTCGCGGCTCGGGCCACAAATCGTCGTCGCCGACGAGCAGCAGCGCCGTCCAGCGAAGCTGCGGATCGCGCCGCAACGTGCGCACCAGCTCGAAGGCCGCCGTCTCGGCCGCCGAGGCCGCCACCACGGCGACGGCCGGATCGATCTCGCGAGCCCGGTCCAGACCGCGCCCTGCGGTGTCGACGACGGCGACGAGCGCGCCCGCGGAGCGCAACTCCTGCGCGAGCGCATCGGCGCGCGCCGGATCGTCCTCGACCACAAGCACGCGCGTCCCGTTCAGCGCGCCCATCGCGAGGCTCGCCGGCCCTTCGTCCACGTCCAGCGTGAGCATCGCCGAGGCGTCCACCAGCTCGACGCGCAGCGGTTCGGCCTTCGTCACGAGCGATCGCAGGCGCGCAACGAACTGCTCCACGGCCTCGGCGACCGGACGACCCGCGCCGAGAACGAGTCGCACGGGCCCGCCGGTCGGCCCTTGCACGCTCACGATGCCCGATCGGAGACGGTGCCGGACGAGCTCGACCAGCTCGTCGAGCGTCGCCTCACCCACGAACCCTGCCGGCGTGGCCGATTCGAGGCAGCCGATCACCGCGCGCGCGATCGAGTCGGCGCTCGGGCTGCGCGGCACGACGGCGACCGCGCCCGCGCGCAGCGCCTCGAGCCGGTGCTCCAGCGCGCCGCTTTCGACCACGACCACGACGGGTACGCTCGCCGTCCGCGGATCCGAGGTGACACGCGCGACGGCCTCGCGTCCCCCCGACGCGGCCGCCTTTCCCACGAGGACGACGAGCTGGGGACTCGTGGCGACGATGGCGTCGACGAGGCGTGCGCTCGGCGCCGTCGAGACGCTCACCCGATGACGGTCGAGGGCCTGAACGATCGCTTCGAGCATCGGCTCGCCCTCGCCGGCGACGAGCACCGTCGCGCGCCGGCCGGATCCGGAACGACCGGCGGCGGACGGCCGCGGAGGGCTGGCTGCCGCGTCGGACAAGGCGCGATCAGGATCGCCGATCGCACCGTGCCGCGCCAGCATGCGACGCTGCACGGCACGTAGAGTCCGGGCCCGCCCACGGCCGAACGACCCCACGTGACGGCGGCCGTCGGGCTCACGAGGCCCCGGCACGGGCTCCGCCTGGATTCGGGTTCGAGCTCCGACTCGGGTTCCGACTCGGACTTGGCGTCGGCCTCCGCCTCGGGCTCGGACCCGGGATCGCACTCGAACGCGGAACCCGACCCATGCCGCGACGCGATCCCGCGAAGAGCGATGGCGCCGTCAGAGCATGTTCACCGGGTCGACGTCGAGGCTGACATGCACCGGCGCCAGCCCCTTCTCGATGCGCTCGAGCACGGCGAGCGCGACGCGTCGAAGCGACGCATCGTCGGCCGAACGGAGCAAGATCCGCTGGCGCCAGCGCCCGCGGATCCGCGCAATCGGCGGGGTCGCCGGCCCGAGCACCGCGACGCGGCCTTCGCTCACCTCGACGCAAGCGCGCGCCGTGGCGACCAGTTCGCGTGCAGCAACGAGCGTCGCCTGCTCGTCGCCCCCGTCGAGCCGGATGGCCACGAGCCGGCCGAACGGCGGATAGCCGAGCTGGCGGCGACGTTCGAGCTCGCCGCGACAAAATCCGACGTAATCGTGTGCAGCCGCGCACGCTATCGCGGGTTCGTCCGGTTGCCACGTCTGCACGAAGACGCGACCCGGCCGCGCGCCGCGTCCGGCGCGCCCGGCGACTTGGGCGAGCAGTGCGAAGGTACGCTCCTGCGATCGGAAGTCGGGGAAGGCGAGGCTCTGATCGGCGAGCAGCGCGCCGACCACCGTGACGCCGGGCAGGTCGTGGCCCTTGGTCACCATCTGCGTGCCGACGAGCACGTCGATCTCGCCGCGGCGCATGCGCTCGAGCACGACCTCGGCCGCCGCGCCGGATGCGACGTCGCGGTCGAGCCGCGCGACGCGCGCCGGTGCGAAGATGCGTGCCACGTCCTCCTCGAGCCGTTCGGTGCCGAGACCGATGCGCTCCAGCGACACCCCACCGCAGCCCGGACAGCGCTCCGGCACGGGCCGCACGTGGTCGCAGTAATGACACCGCAGCGTGCGTCCGCGGTCGTGCTCGGTCAGCGCGACGCTGCAAGCGGGACACTCGAGGCTGCGGCCACACTCTGCGCAGCGCAGCGAGGGCGAGAAGCCGCGGCGATTGAGGAACAGCACGACCTGCTCGCCGGCGCCGAGCGCGTCCTCGATGGCCCGATGCAACGGCCCCGAAAGCAGAGGATGACCGCTCGGCCCGCAGCGATGACTGCGTAAATCGCCGCCCACGCCGCGGGGCTGCGGCCGGCCGGCCCCGCGCCGTGGAAGCTCGAGCAGGCGCAGTTCGCCCGCGCGCGCAAGCGCGAAGGATTCGACCGATGGCGTGGCGCTCCCGAGCACAGCGACCGCACCGCACCGCCGCGCGCGCAGCAGCGCCATGTCCCGGGCGTGGTAACGGAACCCCTCTTCTTGTTTGTAGGAGGGATCGTGCTCCTCGTCCACGACGAGCAGCGCGAGATCGGCGACCGGCGCGAACAGCGCCGAGCGCGCACCGATGGCCAAGCGCACGCGTCCCGTTCGAAGCGCGCGCCACGCGTCGTGACGCGCCCGATCCCCCAGGCCGCTGTGCAGCACCGCGATGGAATCGCCGAGCCGTGCCCGGAACCGCGCCACGAGCTGCGGCGTGAGCGCGATTTCAGGCACGAGCACGAGGGCGCCCCGCCCTTCTCGGAGCACCTCGGCGATGACGCGCATGTACACCTCGGTCTTGCCCGAGCCCGTCACGCCGAACAGCAGGAATCGATCCGCACGACGCGCGCGCACGGCCTGCGCGATCGCCTCGATTGCCCGTGCCTGCGCATCCGAAGGCACGGGAGCCGTGTCGGGTTCGACGGGCGTCGCGAAGTACGGGTCTGCAGCCGCCTCGCGACGCTCCACGCGCAGCAGTCCTCGCCGGACGAGCGCCTGCACCGCGGCGCGCACGTCGCGTCCCGCTCGCGCCAGATCGCGCAGGGGCCGCGGGGTGCCATCGCGAAGGGCCTCGAGCACGGCCTGCTGCGCGGGCCCGAGGCGTCCCTGCGGGGCGAGCCCGGTGCGCACGACCCACGTCTCGACGCGCGCGGCCACGGCGCGACCGCGCAGCGACTCGTCCGCCTCGAGCACGCCCGACGCGCGTAGCGCCCGGATCGCGCGGGTTTCGAGCGCGGGCGCCGCCGTGCGCAGCACGTCGCCGATCGGGTGCAGGTAGTGCGCCGCAGCGTGCTCGAGGAAACCCAGCAGCTCTTCGGGAAAGATGGGCTCATCGTCGAGCACCGCGAATAGCTCGCGCAGCCGCGCCGCGTGCGCGGGGGCCCGTTCGTGCACCGCGAGCACGAAGCCGATCGACTTGCGGCCACCAAACGGGACGGCGACGCGGCTACCGCGCTGCAGCCGACCGACGAGCCCTTCTGGAACCCGGTAGTGGAACGTGCGGCGCACGGGCACCGGTACGGCGATCTCCGCCACCGGACCGCTGACCGTCGCCTCGACCGCCGCCGCTTCGAGGTCGAACAGGCTCGTCTGCGTCGCGCGTCCGGACACGCCGATGCCTCTGCCAGCGCGCTCAGCGCGAGACGAGCGCGAGTAGCGACCGCGCCATGCGCACGTGCCTCGCGGCATCGCCATCGAGGACGCCGGCGCCAGGGTCGAGCGCTGCGCGGAGCCACCCGAGCGCCTCGGCACGACGACCCGCCCCGAGCAGCGCCCGCGCCACGAGCACGTGCGCCTCGGCGTCGAGCCGTCCGGCCGCCCGCGCGAGCTGCGCGCAATGGGCCGCGACGCGGGCCGCCCGCTCCCATTGACCGCAGCGCAGCGCCGCTTGGGCGAGCGCACGCGCCGCTTCCGTGTCCGAGGCATCGAGCGCGACCAGGCCGGCGAGCACCCGCATCGCCCGCGACGCGTCGCCCACCTCGAGCAGCCAGCAGCCGACAGCGCGCAGCGCGCTCTGCGTCTCGGGATGCATCGCGCGGCTCACCGTCCGCGGGTCAGGAAGCCGGCCGCGCCCGCCATCGCGCCTCGACCTCCTGCCGCAGTGCGACGAGCTCGGACACCGTCTTGGCCATCTCCTGCACGTCGGCCCACCCGGCGACTTCCGGGGGCGGTGCCATGCGCTGTGCGAGCAGCCGAGGACCAATCCCCACGATCTGTTCGCACGCGCGCGCGAGTCCGTCGAGCGCGACGGGCGGAGGCAGCGACACGGAGGGCGCCCACGCTCGAGGCCGAGCCCCCAGCACACCGCCACCGAGCGGCCCGGCCACCCGAAGCGCTTCCGGAGGCGCGTTTTCGGGGCCGCTCGGGGACGGCGCGACGGGGCCGACGACGAGCTCCGCGAGCCGCGCGGGACGTCCCGGACCGATCTTCACGGCCGATCCTCGCCCGCGGCCTCGCGCTCCGCCCACGCCGCGCGCAGCACGATCGCGACCGCCTCGTAGAGCGACTCCGGGATCTGATCGCCTACCTCCAGCTCGAACAGCGCACGCGCCAGAGGCACGTCCTGCATCACCGGCACGCCCGCCTCGCGCGCCGCCTCGCTCATGCGACGCGCCAGCCCGTCCTGCCCCTTGGCGACGACCTCAGGCGCCTCGTGGCCCGCCTCCTCGTCGTAGCGGAGCGCGACGGCCAGATGCGTGGGGTTGACGACGAGCACGTCCGCGAGGCGCACCTGTTCGATCATCGCATACTCGACGAGCTCGCGGTGCAGCCGCTGCCGCTCGGCCTTGGCGTGCGGGTCTCCCTCGGCCTCCTTGTGTTCCCGCTTGACCTCTTCCTTCGTCATCTTCTGGTCCTGCAGGAAGCGCCAGCGCTGGTAGAAGACGTCGAGCACGGCGATCGCCGCCATCACGGCCCCTGCCCGCAACAGCAGGGCCGTCGCCACGTCCGCGCAGGCCGAGAGCACCGCGAGCGGCGGACGGCCCGGCAACAGCCCGAGCGCACGCGTCGCCTGCTCGAGCACGCCCCAGGCGACCCAGCCCACCGCGACCATCGTGACCGTCGCGCGCAGCAGCTCGATCAACCGCTTCTGGGAAAACAGGTTCTTGAGCGCGGCGATGGGGTCGAGGCGCTCGAGCTTCGGCTGGATCGGCTCGAACGCGAGCAACGGACCGACCTGAAGAAAGGCGGCCAGGCCTCCGCCGATCGCCGCGGCAGCCAGTAACGGACCGGACGCGGCGAGTGCGACGCTCGAAGCGAGCGCAAGTAGTTCGGTGGGCGAGCCCGCGACGCGCCCCGCCACCGCCTCGAGCGACAGGGACGTCACGTCGAGCAAGGCCTTTCCGAGCGCCGGGCCCGTCGCGACGAGGGCCCCCGCCGTCGCCAGCACGACCGCGGCGTTGCCCAGATCGCGGCTTCGCCAGACCTCTCCGCGCTTGCGGGCGTCGGCGAGCTTCTTGGGCGTCGCCTCTTCGGTGCGCTCCTCGGCCACGACGCCTGATTATCGCAGGGACGCCGCCTCGTCGTGCGTCCTCCCCACGATTCACGCCCAAGCCTCGCCGAAAGCGACAGCGGCACCGGAGTCCGAGCCCGGGTTCGAGTCGAAGTCCAAACTGCAGCCCGAGACCACCGGCCAGACCGTAACCGGATTCTCCCCGGATGTTCCCACCTTCGCGTGTTGCGCCCCAGTCTCGAATCGTCCGTCGCCTCGTCGCGGCGGCGTCGATATACTCTGACTTCGCTCTGATGCCCGCTGTCACCACCACGCTACGATCGCTCCGCGCTCGCACTTCCTTCAGCGTCGTCGCCTTCTTCGCACTCACCGGTTTCGTGCCGACCGACGACGAGGTGTCGCTGCCTCGGGATCCGGATCGACGAGTCCTACGACTGGGTTCCGGCCGCGGTGACCCGCGCGGTCTGTCCGATCCCGCGCTTCGCGCGGCTCTCATCGAGGCCATCCAGCGCGACGCACGAACGGACCTGTGGGGTCTGGTGCACGTGGGTCGTGACCGGTGGCTCGCACGCGAGGACGGCGCGGGTTTCCTCGTCGACGCGGACGGAGTGGAGCTGCGGACCGCACGACGTCACGCGCTGCCTTCGATTCGCGCGCGACTGCGAACGGTGGCTTGGGGGCGCGACGGCTCGTGGAGGCCCTTGCCTGCGGTCCCGCCACGCGTCCGGGGCAACGAGGCCGTCTTCGAGCGCGAGGCGGGCGTGCGCGAGCTGTGGCGGCATGGCCCGCTCGGCATGCATCAGCTCTTCGAGCTGCGCGCCGCGCCCCCCGGACGCGGCGCGCTCGTGGTGCGAATGCGACTGCGCGGCGAGCTGAGGGCGCGCGGATGCGGCCGGTCGCTGCAGTTCGTCGACGATGCCGCCCGCGTACGCGCGCGCTACGGGGAGCTGTTCGTCCGCGACGCGGCGGGGCGGCGGCTGCCTGCGCTGCTCGTCGCGCACGAGCGAGGCGAGGTCATCGAGCTTCGCGTGGACGACGAGGGTGCTCGCTATCCGATCCTCGTGGATCCGGTCTGGAGCGAGGAGACGACGCTTCGTGCTCCCGAAGCGGATGCCACGTCGCAATTCGGCCACGCGGTGGCGCTTTCGCCCGACGGCATGCGGGCCGTGGTGGGCGCGTACGGCGACGGACACGCTGGCGCGTACAGTGGCGCGGCCTACGTGTTCTCGCGCGTTGGCGAGAGCTGGTCGCAGGAGGCAAGGCTGACGGGGCCCGACGCGCAGCCTTACGACTGGTTCGGCTGGTCGGTGGCCGTCGATGGCCATACGGTGGTCGGCGCGCCCGGGCGCGACGGCGGCGGGACCAATCGGGGCGGGGCCTACGTCTTCGAGCGCAACATGACCGACGGAACGTGGTTGCGCACGGCGACGCTCGAACCGAGCGACCGAATGGACGAAGACAGGTTCGGATCGGCAGTCGGCGTGCTGGCCAGCACGATCGTGGTCGGGGCTCCGTACCATGCCGCGCCCCGTGGAGCCGTCTACACGTTCAGTCGCAGTACCACGATGCGCTGGGTTCCGTTCGGGAAAATCGGTGGCCCGATGAATTCAAACCAGTTCGGGTCTTCCGTTGCCCTCGCAGGGGACCCGGCGGGGATGCTTCTCCTGATCGGAGCGCCGGGTTGCTCTTTTGGAAGTCCCGCAATTGGAGGCGGCTGCGCCCACGTGTACCAGATGACGAGCAGCAGCTGGAGCCTTCGTGCACAACTCCAAGCGAGCGACGCGAATGATGGCGATCGCTTTGGAGCGGCCGTCGCGTTGCATGGAAACACGGCGGTCATCGGCGCACCCCACAAATCCATGAATCGCGGCGCGGCATACGTATTCGTCCGCGACCCGATGGGTGCTTGGAACCAGCAGGCTCGGCTGATGCCAATCATGCACGTGCCTCAGCCAGACGACTACTACGGCAACGCCGTCGCCGTATTCGGCGACCGGGCGATCGTCGGAGCGCATTACTACGGCGAGAGCGCAGGCGCCGCTTACAGTTTCGTACGCGGCGGCACGGGTGCATGGAGCGAGGAGGCGTTTCTCGTGCCGCGTAGCCTCGAGCCAGGTGCGATGCTCGGGAAGTCGGTAGCGCTCGTGGAGCGTACGGCCCTGGTCGGTGCGTCGAGCCACGCTCCCCGTGGTGCCGCGCACGTCTTTCTCGTGGGCGCCTTCTGCGGCAACCGCCGCATCGATTCCGGGGAACGGTGCGATCGCAATGGTGAGTGCTGCACGGAGCGCTGTCTGTTGGCGCCCAGCACGGAGGTCTGCCGACCCGTGATGGGGCCATGCGACATTGCAGAGGAGTACTGCACGGGTACCGCACCGACGTGCCCGCCGAACAGGCTCCACGGATCCGATTGGGTGTGCCGCTCGTCGATGGGACCGTGCGATGTCGCAGAGACGTGCACCGGGTTATCCCCCGAATGCCCCGTCGACCATTACGCCCCGCCTGAAACAGAGTGTCGGTCGGCGAGAGGCCCCTGCGATGCGCCGGAGTCGTGTTCCGGAACGTCCCCGAACTGTCCCGACGACGTGTTGCAGCCCTCGACCCACGTCTGCCGTCCGAGCACCGATCCAGCCTGCGATCCGGAGGAAGTGTGCTCGGGAAGCAACCCGGCGTGTCCAGACGACGTGACGATGTGCGGGTCGGGGGCCGACGCAGGTCCCATGGACGGCGGAGCCACGGACGGTGGGGCGAGAGATGCCGGCGGAACCGGCATGGATGTGGAGCTACCTCCAGCCGATGCCGAATCGCACGCGGACGCGTCGGCCGATGGCGACGCCGGAGTGCGACCCGTCAAAGTCTCCGGCTGTGCGTGCCGTACGGCATCGAGGCAGCAGGCGACGCCGTACCTTCCGCTGCTCCTGTTCGTCGCGCTGCACGGCCGCGCGCGTCTGCGTGCACGTCGGCGTCGTCAAGAGGGCGGAGTCGCCGACGACGGCTCGGTCTTGCAGGTGCTCCAGCGGAACGGCAGGTAGGCGGGGCACCAGGCCAGCAGGCCCGTCGCGAGCGGGATCGCGCCGGCCCACGCCCAGACGGGGCCGCCGAACAGGGCCCAGCCCACCAGGCCGGCGCCCACCACCACACGCACGGCGCGATCCACACCGCCCACGTTGCACTTCATGGCATCCTCCCTCCCGCTTGATCTTGAGCACGTCGAAGGTGCGCACGTCCCCCGCGACGCCGTGTGACGTGGCTCACGCGGGAGCGACGGCCCGATCCGCACTCAGCGCCGGAACGCGGCGCATCGCGCCGGGTTCATCGTTCGAGCACCGCTGGCCCGCGTGCACGATCGTTGCGCTCACCGTGGCGTGGACGATCGTGTGGGGCACACCGAAGGCCCAGGCCTCGCCGCAAGACCTGTTCGGCATCGGTGCGGTCAGTCCCGGCCTCGCGATGACGGGGGTCGCATGGGCGGACGGCGACGAAGCGGCGCTGCTCAATCCGGCCGGCCTCGGCGCTCGCTGGCGCACCGCGCTGTCCCTCGGAGCGAGCGCAAACGCTCCGCGCCTCCGCATCGACGGGCGTCGGCACGCGCTCGGGCCGGCGCGCGGCCTCGGCATCGGTTTCGTCGTGCCTTTGCCGTTCGACGGCCCGTTGCATCGGCGCCTGGCGCTCGGCGGGAGCTTCTACACGCCGGCGCAATCGTTGCTTCGCGGCGAGGTCGCCTACGCCGAGACCGTCCAGTGGCCCGTGCTCGCGCGCACCGACGTCGTCGGTTTGGCGGTCGGCCTCGGCTACGACGCGAGCGCGCTCGTTCGCGGTCTGCGCCTCGGAGCAGGCGTGCGCCTGCTCGCGGATCTGCTCGGCGAGCTCGCCGTGCGCCTCGACGAGACGGGAACGTTCAGCTCGGAAGTCGAGACGGAACTGCTCGCGCGCCCTTCGCCGCTCGTCGGTGCGCAGTGGCGCCGCGGCTCCCTCGTCGCCGGACTCGTCTATCGACATGCCCTCTCGTCGCGGATGTCGCTCGACGTCACCGTCCGTGATTTGCCCGTCCGCGTCCCTCCGCTGTCGGTCGGCGGGCTCGTCCACTACGAGCCGGCGAGCGTCGCCGCCGAGCTCGCCTGGTCCCGTGCGCGCTGGCGCCTCGTCGTGCACGCCACGTGGCGGCGCTGGAGCCAGTGGCCCGGAAGCCAGCAGCCCACCTCGCGCTCGAGCTACCTCGCCCCGGCTCCGGATTTCGACGACACGCTCTCGCCACGCGTCGCCGTCGAGCGCACGATTTGCCTCCGGCGGCTTCCAGCGCGTCTGCGCGCGGGCTACGCGTTCGAGCCGTCGCCTGCGCCCGTCGCCCGGCAGGCACCGCAGCGGACGGCCGACGGGCGAGCGCGCACCGTGGACGGCGAGCCCGTTCTCGTGCCCTTGCGCATCGTCGACGGACATCGCCACGTCGCGACCGTGGGATGGGGGCTCGACTGGGCTCTCGAGCGGGGCGCGCGGCTCGCTCTCGATCTTTACGCGCAGGTGCACGCCCTCGTGCCGCGAACCCACGCGATCGACGGACCGGGCGGGGCAAGCCCGATGCGTTCGTCCGGGATGCTGATCGGCGCGGGCTGGACGGCCAGGCTGCAATGGTAATTCGTCTTACAAAAGCGCATCCCCTCGCGTACCGGCTCGCGCGCACCGCGCTCACGGTGGGCGGCGCTCTCCTCGCGTCGTGGGGCGGGGCGCCTTCGCTGGCGCGCGGGCAAGCGATGGACGGCTTCGGCATGGGCTCGCGAGCCGCCGCGCTCGCCGGGGCGGTCAGCGCCGACGTCGAGGATTGGAGCGCGCATTACTACAACCCCGCGGGGGTCGCCCGGGCCGGCCGACTGCGCCTCGGGCTCGGCTGGTTCGGCGTGCTCTTCGACATGCACGTCGACGACGCATCGAGCCCGCTCGATCCCGTCCGCGGAGCCGTGTTTGGATTTGTGCTTCCCGTCTGCGTCGGCACCGTGCCGCTCGCCGTCGGGCTCGGCGCGCATCTACCCGACGCCCGCATCTCCCGGTCGCGCGCGCTTCCGCGCCAGCGGCCTCGCTGGGAAATGTACGACAATCGGCCGCACCGCGCGTATCTGGCCGCACACGTCGCCGTCGAGCCGGTCGACGACGTCCGTCTGGGCGTCGGGCTCGGCTTTCTGTCCACCTCGCGCACCTCGCTCGACCTGCGCGGCCGACTCGACGCGCTCAACCCCTCCGCGAGCCGGCTCGAGCACGCCGTGACGGGGGATCTCGGCGCCGTGCGCTATCCGCAGGCGGGTTTGCAATGGGACGCCAGTCGGCACCTGTCCCTCGGGGTCGTCTACCGCCACGAGTACGCGCTCGACACGTCGCTGCTCGCCCGCGCCCGCGCCTCGATCACCGGCGTCGGAGAGCCCATTCCCGGCTCACTGGATCTGCGAACCGCCTCGGTCAATGCGTTCGTGCCCCGGCAGCTCTCGGTCGGCGTCGCGTTCCGGCCGGACGATCGGTGGCGAATCGGGATGGAGGTCACGTGGATCGACTGGTCGAGCTACCGTTCCTCCATCGGCTCGACGGACGCACGGCTCGAGATCGCCGTGCCGCCGGAGTTGCGCGACCTCATCCGCGTTCCGGACGAGATTCCGTCGACGCGGCCGATTCCCGCGGGGTTTCGCGACCGATGGGTGCCGCGCGCCGGCGTCGAGCACGTCGTGGCCACCGGAGGGACGTGGAGCCTGACCGCACGCGGAGGGTACCTGTTCGAGTCGACGCCGGTGCCCGACCAACGCGGATTTTCGAACTTGCTCGACAACGACCGGCATTTGTTCTGTGCGGGGCTCGGCCTGCGCACGCAGGCGCTGCGACCCACCATTCCGGGCTGGACGGCAATCGATTTTCACGTGCAGATGGGGTTCGTCCCGGAGCGCGTCACGCGCAAGGATTCGCTCGTCGATCGCGTGGGCGATCACCGGTTCGGCGGGCGCATGCTCGCGGGTGGGCTGACCGCCGAGGTAGTCTTCGAATGAGCGGAGCTCGACGAGGCGGAGCCGGGCTCGTGGCGCTCGCGTGCTTCTCCATGGGCGCCTGCGGCACGCTCGGGTCCGAGCCCGCGCCGCCGGGGCCGCTGCCGCACAATGGAACGGGTCCGTATCGCCCGCTGGAGCCCCCGGAGACCGGGCTGTTCGGGGTCGAGCCCTCGTGCGTGCTGCTCGCGCTCGGGCGCGACGTGGCCGTCGACCGCGCGATGATGGCGGCGGGCCACCTCTGGCTCGGCATGGCGCGATTGCGTCCGGATGCCCCGCCGCTCGAGGGGCCGGCGCACGACGTCGACTGGACTGCGTTCGAGCCACGGTTCATTGCGCGCGCACGTTCCAATGGGGCGGGGGGCTTCGTCGAGCCCGAAGTCGTGCTCATGCCGGACGGCGACGAAGGCTACGTGACCGACCCGTGGATGCTCGTGCATCCCGATGGAACGCTTCGCATGTATTACGCCTCGGCGCTCGGCATCCGCGTCGCGGAGTCCGCCGGTCCCGGCGGACCTTTCGTCCGACGCGAGCCTGCGACGGTGGCGGCGGCGGAGAACGGTCCGTTGCGGCGGCCAACCGCCGTCCGATTCGGCGAG
The DNA here is from genome assembly GCA_025054695.1 of Myxococcota bacterium. Lineage (GTDB taxonomy): Bacteria > Myxococcota_A > Polyangia > Polyangiales > JANWZI01 > JANWZI01. The sequence goes on from JANWZI010000001.1 coordinate 69,766, forward strand.
CAGACGCTGCTGTGGTTCGAGTCGCCCGAAGGGATCCGCCTGGTGCGTGCGGAGGACGGAGTACGCTTCGGTCCAGCGACCCCGCTCGAGGCCGGTGTCGAAACGGACGCAGGGCTTGATGACGCGCGGCTCGAATCGCCCGGAGCCACCGTCGTCCACACGACGGCGGGGCGCTCGTTCGTTCGCCTGTTCGTCGAGGCGCGCCGTCCGGAAGGTCCCGTCGAGCTCCGGTTGCTGGCGACCGACGACGGCCACCGCTACGAGGCGTATTCGTTGCCGGTTCTCGATGTGCCCGACGCGACGGCGCCCGCGCCGCTCGCACTCGATGCACGTCGCACATTGCTCGTGTTCCGCTGGCCTCGCGTGATCGACGGACGCTGGACCGGTGCGGTCTGCGGAGCGATCGCGCCGGCATCGGCCCGCTGGCCCTGAGCCGCCACGACGCCGGAGCGCGAGCCCGAGTCCGAGTCCGAGCCCGAGACCGAGTCGGAGCCCGACCCCGACCTCGAGTCCGAGCCCGTCACCGAGCTCGAATCCGAGCCGGAGCCTGAGCCCGAGCGCGAGCCGAACTCGGATCGCGAGCGCGAAATTCCGGGCGTGGCTCGATGCGGCTTGCCCGATGTGGCGGACCTCGACAGGATGCGCATCGAGAGGAGCCCCCCTGTGAATCTGCGCGTCGCATTCTTCCTTCTCGTCGCACACGCGGCCGTCCCGGCAGCCCATGCCCAAGTCGAGCTGACGGGGACGTACGTTCGTTATTTCGCAGTCAATCGAAACGGAACGTTCGTGACGTCCGACGGACGCAGCACGATGTACGGTGAAACGGCCGGTGGCACGACGTCCTGCGATTTCTTCTACCCTGGAGCGCCCGTCGAGGGCTTCACGATCGAGCTCGGGTCTCCCGATGCCCGACTGACCAACGGTGGGCCGTTTCTCGACGGTTCGGTGGCGGCTGTGTTCGGTCCGACGCTCGAAGGTCGCTCCATCCGATGGCGCGGCCGAGGCAGCGTTTCCGGCCGAAGCATCGAGATCGATCAGGTGGTCTCGTACGAACCCGACGACCGTTTCGTGCGGGTGCAAGTCACGATTACGAACACGGGCACCTCGACGATTCCCGAGCTGTACTACCTGCGCAATGCCGACCCGGACCACGGCTCGTGCCCCGGCGGGCCGGGGCCGAGCACGGCCAACGACGTGCGCAGACAGCCCCCCGGCTCCGAGTCCGCGCTCGTCACGGCCGCCGTCTCGCTTCCGGCACCCGTGGTGCTGGGCATCGGCAGCCACGACCCGCGCGCCCGCGTCCATGCGGGCGGCTTCGAGAACACGGATGCTTCGGGGCAGTGGAACGCTCCCGAAGATCCCGAAGGGGCGGAGGGCGACGTCGGCGTCGACATCGTCTTCCGAGAGACGTCGCTCGCCGCGGGAGCCTCGACGACCTTCGAATGGCTGTACGTCTTTGGAACCACCGTCGCGGACGTCGAGACCCGGTTCGACGAGCTCGGCTTCCCCGCGGCGCCATGCACGGGCCGCCCCGAGGGTTCCAGTTGCACGACGACGCGGGGTCTGTCCGGCATTTGCCGGGCGGGGCGTTGCTGCACGGGCTGCTGGACGGGCAGCCGATGCGTCGCCGGCACGCGTGCCGACTCGTGCGGGCGAGCGGGGGCCATGTGCCGCTCGTGCGCCGACGGCGACGCGTGCACGTCGGACGTCTGCACCGCGGGCACATGCAGCAATCCGCATGCGCCGAGCGGAACCGCGTGTGACGACGGGCTGTTCTGCACCGCGACCGATCGCTGCGACGGCCGCGGTCGCTGCGTCGGGAGCGGAGACCGCTGCGACGACCTCGAAAGCTGCACCACGGATCGCTGTGACGAAACCATGGATCGGTGCACGAACAGTCCGCTGGCGGACCTGACGGCGTGCATGGTGCGCGCCGAGAGCGGCGTGTGCCGATCGGGACGCTGTTGCGTGGGCTGCTGGGACGCGACGGCCGGTCGGTGCCAGACGGGCACGACCGCAGCCCACTGCGGCCTGCGCGGCATGCCGTGCCGCAGTTGCATCGACGGCGTGGATTGCTCCTCCGACGTCTGCACGGCCGGCGTGTGCAGCAATCCGGACGCGCCCTCGGGCACGCCGTGCGACGACGGGCTGTTCTGCACGGCGACCGATCGCTGCGACGGCCGGCGCAACTGCGTCGGAAGCGGCGTGCGCTGCGACGACCGGTCGGACTGCACGGTCGACCGGTGCGACGAGGCGGCCGATCGGTGCGAGCACACCCCTGCGATGGGTCGCTGCAGCATCGGCGGTGTGTGCCTGGCCGCGGGGACCGTGCACAGTCTCTATCCCTGCCTGGTGTGCGATCCGACGCGCCATACGAACGACTGGTCGCCCCGGCCCGAGGGCACCGAATGCGCGGGTGTTCAGTGCATCGGTGGCCGGCTGACGATGCGCTCGACGTGCGACGCCGCCGGCGAGTGCGTCCCCGGGCCCTCGATGCCGTGCCCGACCGGGCGCTGCGCGAGCGCGACTGCGTGCGAGATGGTGTGCACAGATGGAAGCTGCCGCGCCGGCGAGTACTGCGACCGGACGACCGGCCGCTGCTTGCCGCTGCGCGCGCTCGGTTCGTTGTGCACGGAGGCCGGCCAGTGCCAAAGCGGCCTGTGCGTCGACGGACGGTGCTGCGAAGAGACGTGCACGGGCACCTGTCGGACCTGCGCGAGCGCGTCGATGCCGGGGCGCTGCGTGCCGCACACCGCGGGCACCGATCCGGACGGGGAGTGCGCCGGAGCGGGCTGCGACGGAGCCGGGGCATGTCGGCGTCCCGACGGGGGCACGATGTCCCCGGATGCGGGGCGCCCGGACGCGGGGCGCCCGGATGCAGCCCTGGCGGACGCGGCCGGAACGGATGCGGCCGCCGACGCCCCCATCTCGTCGGACGCGGCGTGGACCGATGCCTCGACCGAGGATGCGCGTCGAGAGCCTCGCGGCCGCCGTTCGCGCGGAGGCTGCACGTGCCTCGTCGCGTCCTCGGGATCCGGTTGGCTCGGGGTCTGCAGCGCCGGCGTCCTGCTCGGCGTGCTGTGGGTGCGCCGAAGCAAGCGCCGCCAAATCGCGCACGCACGACGCTGAACACAATCGTTGATTTAGAACGGGACTGCGAGTCGGAGTCTGAGTCCGAGACCGAGACCGCGTCCGAGCCCGAGCCCGAAACCGAGCCCGAGTCCGATGCGGCGCTCGATGCCGCGTTCCAGACGGCCCCCGAGTCACCTTCAATCGCTTCCGGCGCGCGCGATGGGGATCCGGCGGCCGGGGCCGAAGGCCTTGCCGGAGACGATGAGCACGGGAGGCGTCTGACGCCGTTTGTGCTCCGAGGCGACAACCATGCGGATCACGCGCCGCACGGTTTCGAGGTCGTGGCCGGCGGCGACGATGGCGTCGGCGGTCTGTGCGCGCTCGACGTACCGCGCGAGAATGTCGTCCAGAACGTCGTAGGGAGGTAGCGTGTCCTGGTCGGTCTGGTTCGGGCGCAGCTCGGCGCTGGGCGCCTTGCGCAGCGTGCGCTCGGGAATGACCGCGCGGCCCGCCTGCAGGTTGATCTCGCGCGCGAGGCGATAGACCTCTGTTTTGTACACGTCCCCAAGCGGCGCCAGACCGCCGGCCATGTCGCCGTACAGCGTGCAATAGCCCGTCGCGAGCTCGCTCTTGTTGCCCGTCGCGAGCAACATCGCGCCCGTCCGGTTCGCAAAGGCCATCAGGACGGCGGCGCGGATGCGCGCCTGCACATTTTCCCAGGTCGCATCCTCCGCCGACTGGGCTTGCGCGGTGGCGAGCGGCGGTTCGAGGGTGTCGAGATGCGCCTGGAAAATCGGGTCGATGGGCACGAGCCGCCAGGCCACGCCGAGCGCCTCGCACAGGACGCGCGCGTCCTCGACGCTTTCGGGCGACGAGTAGCGGGTGGGCATGGACAGCGCGAGGACGTTCTCGGGGCCGAGCGCGCGCGCGGCGAGGGCCGCGACGAGCGCACTGTCGATTCCACCGGAGACGCCGAGCACGACGCGCGACAGTCCGCATTTGCGGACGAAGTCGCGAATCCCCATCGCGAGCGCCTCGACGAGCGCGGCCGTCTCGGTGGGGCGCTCCGCCCGGCGCGACGACGCAAGGGCTCCGAGCGCCGCCTCGTACTCGACGTCGAGCACCTCCTCGACGAAGCTCGCGGCACACGCGACGCTGCGTCCCTGCGCGTCCCACGCCTCGCTGCTACCGTCGAAGAGAAGATCATCGTTGCCGCCGACCTGGTTGACGAAGAGCATCGGAATGCGATGCGTCGCGGCAATCGCGGCGAGCATCCCGGGGCGGCCCGTCCACTTGGCGCGCGTGAAGGGCGATGCGGCCACGTTGACGAGGAGCCGGGCCCCTCGGCCGGCGAGCTCCGCGACGGGATCTGCGGTGTAACGACGAACCGTGAGTGCAGAGGGAACGGTGTTCCACACGTCCTCGCACACGGTCCAGCCCACGGGCACACCCTCGATCGAGACGGGCTCCGAAGGGCCCGGGCCGGGCTCGAACCATCGGTCCTCGTCGAAGACGTCGTACGTGGGCAACAATCGCTTCGCGATCGTCGCCTCGACACGGCCGTCGCGCACGAGCACGACGGCATTGTGCAGGCCCCGGCTCGACGTTTCCGGCGCGCGCGCGATCGTGCCCAAAGCGACCCACGTCCGGCCCCGCAGCCGGGCGGCCAGCGCCGCCGTGGTCTCGAGCGCGCGCGAGACGAAACCAGGGCGGTCGAGCAGATCGCGCGGCGGGTAGCCCGTGAGCACGAGCTCCGGATAGACGACGAGATCGACGCCGTCCTGACATGCGCGGGCGGCGTACTGCTCGATGCGCGCGGCGTTGCCGTGCAGGTCTCCGACCGTGGGGTTGAGCTGGACGAGCCGGATTCGCATGCGCGCTCAGTGCGCCCTTGCGGGCCACGTGTGGGCGTCGCCGGGAACGACGACCGCGAGCCGGTACTCTCCGACGGGCAAGTCCGGAGGCACGGTGAACGCTCCGTACCACAGGCCGCCGCGCCGGCTCACCGTCACGCCGAGCAGACGCGGGCGGCCCGGAGCCTGCAGCCACAGCTCCACGCGAACGCCCTCGACGGGCTCGTCCGTGTCGAGCATGTGGACGGATCCCGAAATCTCGAGCCGCCGGCCGCGATGGGCCTCGAAGCGTCGTCCGTCGACTTCGACGCGAACGCGACGGCGTGGAGGCCGCTCCGGCGGCGTGCGGCCGCCATCGTCCGCATCCGTGAACTGGCCCGGTCGCGGCGTCTGCGGCGCGGCGGACTCCTCGCTTCTTGGTGCGCTTGCGTCGTGCGCGGTACGCGACGTCGTCGTGTCCGACGCCGCAGTCGGTTGCGAGCGCCCCGGCACGCCGGCCGCGCCGTCGCCCGTCCCCTGGGACCGCCGCGCCGCCGCCGTGGCCTCCGCGGCGGTCGCCAGCTCCTCGAGGTAGCTCGCCGGTCGTGGGAAGGGATCGGGGAGCGCGGGCCGGTAGCTCGGCGCGTCGTCCCCACTGTCCGTAGGCCGGAGCCCGAGCGCGCTGCCGCCCAGATCGATGCGGATCCAGCCTGTTTCGGGTAGCTCGACCTCGACCCACGCGTGCGCTTCGTTCATGACGAACCGCGATCGGATTCCCACCGCGGCCGCCGTGATCACGAAGGCCCAGGCGCGATGGCGACAGACCCCTCGGCGGGAACGGACGATGTCGAGATAAATGTCTCCGGTGTCGGGCACGGGCTCGTCGCTCTCCACGAACGAGCGGAAGTACGCGACGAGCCGGTCGAGTGCGGTCCGAAGGGGCGTGTCGGCACGAACGCCGATCTCGGCCGCCACGCGGGCGGCCTGCGTGCGAAGCGGTTCCGGCAGCGGTGCGGCACGTGCGGCGAGGGCGTCCGCGCGCACGTCGGCAATCCGCGACGGCGCGAAGTAGTCGCGCGGCGCATCGGTGAGCCAGATCAGGCGCACCTCCCGCTCGGAAACCCACGCTCGCGGTCGCACGTAGTGGTTGTCCGCGCCGTCACGCTCGAATCGAAGCGCGACGGGTGGCTCGGTGCGGTACCCCAGGATCCGCGACTCCGGCGACACCGAGGGCAGCGCGACCGGCACGTCGGGTCCCGCCGACAGGTCGAGCAGCGCTTCGCCCCAGAACCGGTCGCGAGGCCGTTCGTCGGGAGCCGGTGCGTCGGGCGACTCGACGGGAATCGTGTGTAGGCTCACGTCGCCGACGCCCAGGACAGGCGTGCGACGGTCGTCCGACGCGAGGGCCACGGTGTCGAGCGCGGAGCCTCGCTTGTACGGCGAGATGCGCGGGCGGAATGCCTCGTCGTAGCCGGGCTGCGCGTGCAGCGAGGCGACGCGGTCGGGTCGGAACGTCGGCGGGCGCGCGAGGGGCGGTGACCCGGGACCCGCGGGACCCGCGCCCTGGCGAGGCGCGAGCACGGTTTCGCCGGCGCGTCGGGGGCCGCCACGGGGCGCCTCGATCCATCGATCGCCTTGCCGGATCGCCTCGGGCAAGCCCGCCTGCCCCGGCGGCAGCCGGCCGACGAGCGCGTAGATCTCGTCGTCGTGAAGGTCCTCGACCGGCTCGTGCGCGGGCTCGGTCGCCTGGGCGTGCGCGCGATGCGCGCACGACATCGCCGCTGTGAGAATGACGGCAGCCCCCCACGCGAGGGGGCTCCAAGCAGTGGAGCGCCCCCCTCGGCCGCGGACACCGCGCATCGGAAGTGAGCGTAGTGTGGCACGGAACATCGAGCCGGCGCGCGGACCGCCGTTCCCGACCACGGATGCGACGAATCACGTGGCTCGACGGCCCCGTGCAGCGTCTCGAGGGAGCGTGAGTCCGAGGGCGAGGCAGAAGCCGAGACCGAGATCGAAACGGTGTCCAAATCCTAGACCGTGTCCGCGACAGAGACCGAGACACAGCGACCGAGACCGAGACCAAGACCGAGTCCGAGCCCGTGTGCGAGCCCGTGACCGAGACCGAGACCGAGACCGAGTCCGAGACCGACTCCGAGTCCGAGTCCGATACCGAGCCCGAGACCGAGCCGGAGACCGAGACCGAGTTTGAGTCCGAGTCCGAGACCGAGACCGAGTCCGAGTCCGAGACCGAGACCGAGCCCGAGCCCGAGCCCGAGTCCGACCGCGAAACCGAGCCGGAGACCGGGTCCGACTCCGAGCTTTGTTGACCATCCAGCGTCGCGGAAACATCCTGAAATCGTGGCCGGTGGAGCCGTGGCTCGGGTCATCCGCCGCGCCGTGCTCGTGACCCTCGGCGGGTGCGCCGGCGCGACGCAGACGCTCTCCGGCCCGGACCACGCGGGCGGAGCCGATTTGTCCGAATCCCGCATGCATGCGCGCGCTTCGCCGGCCGTTGCACCCGGCGAGGCGGCCTCCGCAGCTCCGTCGATCACGGCCCACGAACCGCCGACGCAGCTACCTACCGCACCTTCGGAGGGCGTCGCGGTAGCGCACAACGGCGCCCGCGTCCCCAGGGCCGACGAACCCGATACGCATGAACGCATCCGCCCGATCGACGGCCCGCCGGGACTCGTCGTCGAAGACCCGTCGGGGCAGGCGCTCGACGCGTTTCACGTCGCGCTCGAGCGCGCCGCGGCGGGGCTCGGCCAGGTACGCATCGTCGTCTACGGCGCCTCGCACGTCGCGAGCGACCTTTGGACGTACACGGTTCGCCAGGCCCTTCAGCTGCGATTCGGCGACGCGGGGCACGGGTTCATCCTTCCCGTCAAGCCATGGCGAGGGTACCGGCACGTCGGCTACGAGCCCGAGGGTGACTGGCGCGCGTGGCGCACACTCCGCGTGCGAACCGGCCACCTCGTCGTCGATCGGTACGGGCTCGCGGGCGTCTCGGTCGAAAGCGCACAGGCCGGTGCGCGCGGTGCCATTTCCACGCCGACGGACACGCCGGTCGGAACTTCGGCGAGCCGTTTCGAGCTGTGGTTCCTGCGCCAGCCGGGCGGAGGTCGTTTCGAGGCATGGATTGACGGCACGCTCGTGGGCATCGAGTCGACCGACGCGCCGGCGCCGCAAGCCGGTTATGCGACGTACGTCGTGCCCGACGGGCCCCACCGATTCGAGGTTCGCGTGCACGGGGACGGGCCCGTTCGGCTGTTCGGTCTTGTGGTCGAGCGCGACGAGCCCGGGGTCGTGCTCGACACCCTCGGCATCAACGGCGCGCGGTTGGCGATCCAGCTCCACTGGGACGAACCGTTGTGGCGCGAGCACTTGCAGCGCCGCAGGCCGGATCTCGTCGTCCTCGCGTACGGCACGAACGAAGCCGGCGACGACGACGTACCCGTGGAGCGCTACGAAGCGGAGGTCCACGAAGCGGTCGCGCGCGTCCGTCGCGCGGTGCCCGAAGCTTCCTGCGTGCTCGTCGGTCCGACCGATCGGCCCTACTACGACCGCCGACGCCGGCTCGCCACCGATCGACCGCGCACGCGAATCGTCGCGGACGTGATGCGGCGGGCGGCGTTCGCGCACGGCTGTGGGTTCTTCGACGTGCAGGCGTTCATGGGCGGCCCGATGTCGATGGTGGCGTGGGTCGCGGCAGACCCGCCGCTCGCGTCGCCGGATCACGTCCATCTGACCGCGGCCGGCTACGAGCGACTCGGACGGGCCCTCCTCGATGCACTGCTGGACGGCTCGCCGTGGGCGACGCGCGCGGTGCCGACCGAGCTGGCCACCACCTCGAACACGGTCGGCAATCTCGCGTTGCGCTGAACGAGGCTGCCGGCGCGTCGTCGTGTACGCCGCCCGGCGACCGACGCACCCCCGCGCCCCATGACGTCCTGGGGTATGCTGCGCGCCCCATGGACAGCGACCTGCTCACCCGCCTGCAAGCCGGACTCGACGAACTGCGCCGGACGGGTCTGTACAAGGCCGAGCGCGTGATCGTCAGCCCGCAGGACGCGGTCGTTCGAACCGCCGACGGTCGCGAGGTGCTCAACTTCTGCGCCAACAACTACCTCGGCCTCGCGAGCCACCCGGCCGTCATCGAGGCCGCCCACCGTGCGCTGGACCGCCACGGCTTCGGCATGGCGAGCGTGCGCTTCATCTGCGGCACGCAGGACTTGCACAAGAAGCTCGAGGACACGATCTCGCGCTTCTTCGGCTTCGAGGACACGATCCTTTACTCGTCGTGCTTCGACGCGAACGCCGGGCTCTTCGAGACGCTGCTCGGCGAGCAGGACGCCGTCGTCAGCGATGCGCTCAACCACGCTTCGATCATCGACGGCATTCGTCTGTGCAAGGCGCGCCGTTACCGGTACGCCAACGCGGATCTGGCCGATCTCGAGGAGAAACTTCGCGCTGCTCGGACCGATGGCGCGCGCACCGTGCTCATCGCGACCGACGGGGTCTTCTCGATGGACGGGGTGATCGCCCCGCTCGCGGGCATCTGCGAGCTGGCCGACCGCTACCGGGCCGTCGTGATGGTGGACGACTCGCACGCGGTGGGCTTCGTCGGCGCCCGGGGCCGGGGCACACACGAGCACTGCGGTGTGCTCGGGCGCGTGGACATCCTCACCGGCACGCTCGGCAAGGCGCTCGGAGGCGCCTCCGGAGGCTACGTCGCCGCGCGCGGGCCGATCGTCGAGTGGCTGCGCCAGCGCAGCCGCCCGTACCTGTTCTCGAACACCCTCGCTCCGCCCATCGCGGCCGCCTCCATCGCGATCCTCGACCTGCTCGAGCGCGCCGACGATCTGCGCGCCCGCGTGCACGAGAACGCGGCGCGGTTCCGCGAGGGGATGCAGCGCGCGGGGTTCACCCTCGCGGGTGCGGGTCACCCGATCGTCCCGGTGATGATCGGCGATGCGGCCCTGGCGGCCCGCATGGCCGACCGGCTTCTCGACGAAGGCATCTACGTGGTCGGCTTCAGTTACCCCGTCGTTCCGCGCGGCCAGGCGCGCATCCGCGTGCAGTTGTCCGCCGCGCACCGTCCGGAACACGTCGATCGCGCCGTCGATGCGTTCACGCGCATCGGTCGAGACATGGGCGTGCTGACGTGACCAGGACGATGCGCGCCCTGGTCAAGGCGCAGCCGGGACCCGGCCTGTCACTCGAGCGCGTCCCGGTGCCCGAACCTGGCCCCAACGACGTGCTGGTGCGCGTGCGCAAGTCGGCCATCTGCGGCACCGACGTGCACATCTACCGGTGGGACGAGTGGGCCGCGCGCACCATTCCGGTGCCGATGACGGTCGGACACGAGTTCATGGGCGAGGTGGTCGAAGTCGGCTCTTTGGTGAGCGGCTTTCGCGTCGGTGACCGCATCTCGGGGGAGGGACACTTGACGTGTGGCACCTGCCGCAACTGCCGCGCCGGCCGCCGGCACCTGTGCCGTCACACCGTCGGCGTCGGCATCGACCGGCCCGGATGCTTCGCGGAGTACATCGCGCTGCCGGCAAGCAACGCGTTCCGGCTACCCGACTCCGTGCCCGACGAAATCGCCGCGTTCTTCGACCCGTTCGGCAACGCGGTGCACGCCGCGCTGTCGTTCGACCTGGTGGGGGAAGACGTCCTCGTGACGGGGGCAGGCCCCATCGGTTGCATGGCCGTCGCGATCGCGCGCCACGTCGGAGCGCGCCACGTCGTCGCGACCGATGTCTCGCCCTACCGCCTCGAGCTGGCCCGTCGCATGGGCGCCAGCCGGGTGGTCGACGTGCGGCGCGAACGCGTCCGCGACGTCATGGGCGAGCTCGGGATGACGGAGGGCTTCGACGTCGGCCTCGAGATGAGCGGCAACCCCCAGGCGCTGCGTGAACTGTTCGAAGCGATGAATCACGGCGGCCGCGTCGCTTTGCTCGGCATCCCGTCGGAGCCCGTGGCGATCGACTGGGGAGACGTGATCTTCAAGGGCCTGGTGCTCAAGGGGATCTACGGGCGCGAGATGTTCGAGACCTGGTACAAGATGGTCGCTCTGCTGCAGAGCGGCCTGGACGTCTCGCCCGTGCTTACGCATCGGTTCCCGGCTGAGCGCTTCGAGGAGGCCTTCGCGGCGATCGAGAGCGGACAGTGCGGCAAGGTCGTGCTCGAGTGGTGAGGCGCGGCTCCGCGAACCGGGACTCCGAGACCGAGACGGAGTCCGAGCCGGACTCCGAGACCGAGTCGGCGTCGGAGTTCGAGACCGAGGCCGAGCCAGAGACCGAATCCGAGACCAAGTCCGAGTCTGAGTCGGAGTCCGAGCCCGAGCCCGCGACCTGAGCCCGAGTCCGCGTCCACGTCCGAGACCGAGTCCGAGACCGAGCCCAGAGCCCGACTCCGAGTCCGGGTCAGAGTAAGTCCCGAGACCGAGACCGAGACCAGGTCCGAGTCCGAGACCGGTCCACAGACGGCGCGGTGATCGCGGTCAGGCCGCGACGAGGTCCTGCAGCTCCGCGCGCAGCTTCTTTCGCGCCCGCGCCTCGAGCTGGCGCGCACGTTCTCGGCTGATGCCGAGCGAACGGCCGAGCTCGGCGAGCGACGCTTCCTCCTCCGACAGCAGGCGCCGTTCGACGATGAGTCGCTCACGACGGTCCAGGCGCTGCAAGGCCCGGGCGACGCGGTCGCTGCGCACGCGGGAGGAGCGCACCTCGTCGAGCGTCTCGTCTGGGAGCGGCCGCGGATCGACCAATCGGTCGAGGAGTGACGTGGGCGCGTCGTCGAAAACGGGACGGTCGAGCGAGACGTCCCGACCGTCGAGCCGTTCCAGCATGGACGCCATGCGCTCCTCGCTCACCCCGAACTGGGTCGCGAGAACGGCGTTGCGCTCTCGCGCGTCCGGCACGAGGTTGGTCAGCCTTGCGCGCTCGCGACGCAGCCGAAAGAAGAGCTTCGATCGCAGCGGACCCGAGCCAGCTCCCACCATGCTCGTCGAGCGGACGATGAAATCGAGCACGTACGCGCGAATCCAGTACCCGGCGTAGGTCACGAAGCGGGTGCCCCGATCGGGATCGAACTTGTCCACCGCCGTCATCAACCCGACGTGTCCTTCCGAAAGCAAGTCCTCGAAACGCACCGGGTAACGGCGGTACTGCGACGCGATGGCCACGACGTGGCGCAGGCTCGAGGTCACCAGACGCGCACGCGCCGCTTGGTCCCCGCGGCGCGCCGCGATGGAAAGCTCCCGCTCTTCCTCTCGCGACAGAGGCGGTGCGTTCCGTAAGCAAGCCTGACGGGAAAGTCGGTTCACTCGCATAACGTTACGTAACGTAATGTTGATGTCAAGTAGAAAGTCAAGCCGAAGCTGAAAGTTGGGTGATGTCAACAACTTCCGCTTCATCCGAACCGCGTTCTGGATTCACCGATTCCGGATCATGATTCAACGGGATTGCATTGGTTTTCGACGCCACTGGCCCCCACATCCGCAAGCGTGCCGCCTCAACGTGGCCAGCAGCGGACCGAAGAACGACTCGAACGCCGCGAATCTTTGACCGCGACGCAATCAAGGCGTCCGATTGACCTCCGATGCCCAGCGACGGTACCTGTGCGCGCATGCGTCCTGGGTTCGGTCCCGTCCTGCTCGGGTTGGCGTCTCTCGTGGCATGTGGAGGCGCTGCCGCCGCGCGCCCCGCAGCGCCGGCCCCGACCGATACCTCGCCCACGCGCCCACCCCCTGGCGCCATGGACGGTTCGTCGCTCGCCGACGCGCCCGTGCTCCTCCGGCTCCGCCCTCGCGTGGGGAGCGCATACGACGTGCGCTTCGAGATGGATACGCGCACCGAGGGTGCCGAACCGCTCACCACCGTCGTCGAAGGTTGGCTCCGCGTCGTGCACGTCGACGAAGCGACTCGAAACGTTCGGCTCACCATGGGGCTGCGACGTGTGGCCGGAGGGCCCGCCGGTCGGTCCCCCGCCTCGTTGATCGACGAGCGGTTGCTTCAGCCGCTGCGGATCTCCTGGACGAGCAACGACAGGGGTCGGCGGGTCGGCGAGCCCGTGATCGAGGGCGCGCAGGGGCAGACCGCCGAGTTCGCTCGTCAACTGGCCGATCAGATCAGCAACGCGAGCTCCATGGGGTGGCCCGAGCAGCCCGTGCGGCCCGGCGACCGCTGGAGTCAGGCAATCGAGGACGTTCGCCCCGTTCCAGGCCTCGGCCAGCCGTTGACCCTTCGCGGAACGGCGAACATGTCGCTCGTGGGCGTCGAGCCCGAAGCGGGCGTGCCCCTCGCCACGATTCGCGGCGACGTCGCGCTCCGCTCGAACGAGGTTGCGGTGCTGGGGGGTCGGATGCAGGTCGTCTCCGAAGCCCGCAGTGACCTTCGCGTGTCGCTCGTCGACGGCCTCGCCACGCGAGGTCGAGTCGAAGTCCTGGTCTCGGTCGTGACGCTCGGGGACTCCGGCGAGGGCGTCGGGATGATCACCACGATGACGATGAGCCTCTCCGTGTGGCCAGCCGCCGGCCGCGTGACGGCGGCAATCGGCGATCGCGGGCCGGACTCGGGCTCGGTCTTGGACTCGGACTCGGGCATCGACTCGGGATCGGACTGGGGCTAGCTCTCGGACTCGGAATCTGGCTCCGACTCGCACTCCGACTCGGGCTCGGATACAGGCGCAGGCCCACACCCACGCCCGGATTCCCCCTCGCCTCGCCCCATCGCGATGGCGGCTTCGACGGGACCGGTCGAGAGCGTTACGCTGCTCGTTTCGTGCAGCTCCGCTCCGTCGTCAGAACGGTCCCATCCGCATGAAGGGCGTCGCTCCGCGCACGGTGCTCCGACTGGGAGGTCGCGAGGGTGCGACCCGCGCCATCGACCGCGTGACGGTGGAGGAACCGCTCGAGATCCGCATCGCGGGTGAGCCGTTGTTGACGACGCTCCGCACGCCCGGAGACGACCACGCGCTCGCGCTGGGCCTGCTGCACGCCGAGGGCGTCATTCGTTCGGTCGCCGACGTCGGCACGGTCGTGCACTGTGGCCGGCCGGGCGATCCAGGCTGGGGCAACGTCATCGACGTGCGCCCGGGCCCCGGTGTCTCGCTCGACGCCGAGCGCATCCGCAGCGCGCGGCGCTCGACGTTGATGACGGGCGCGTGCGGCGTCTGTGGGCGAGCCAGCATCGACGAACTGCTCGCGCGGGTCGATCCGCTGCCGGTCGTCGCGGGCAGCGTGCCGCGCGAACGCGTCGTCGAGGCCGTGGAGCGACTCGGGGAGTCCCAGCGCGGGTTCGCGGCGACGGGCGGCTCGCACGCGGCCGCGGTCTGGTCGACGGACGGCCGCCTGCTTTCCACCGCCGAGGACGTCGGACGGCACAACGCGGTCGACAAGGTCGTCGGGCTGCTGCTGCGCGATGGCCTGCTGCCGCCCCGCCCGGGATTCGCGAGCCCCGCGTTGCTGGTCGTCAGCGGGCGCGTCGGCTTCGAGATCGTGCAGAAGGCGACGGTGGCCCGGATCGGCGTCGTGGCCGGCATCGGCGCGACGACGACGCTGGCCATCGACCTCGCGGAACGCGCGGGCCTGACGCTGTGCGCCTTCGTCCGCCACGGCCGATGCAACGTCCACAGCCATCCGGAACGGCTCGCATGACCGCACGATCCGAAGGCGATCGCGCGCGGCGGATGGCCGGCACGGGGCGAGGCACATGACGCCGGCGCGGACGGCTCTGGCCATCTTGGTCGGAGGGAAGTCGCGCCGGATGGGCGGTCACCCCAAGGGGCTTCTCGCCGCACCGGGATCGAGCGAGACGCTGCTCGAGCGCCTCGTGCGCGAGGGACGCCGCGCCGAACTGACCCCGTGGCTCGTGGGTCGTGCCGACGCCTACGCGGAGCAGTTGCCCGGTGTGCCGCGCGTGCCCGACGCCGCCGCGCCGTGCGGCGGGCCGTGCGCGGGCCTGCTCGGCGCGCTGCAACGAGCCGCCGACGATGGTCTCGAGGCCATCGTGCTCGCCGCGTGCGACATGCCGTACATGGACGCCACATGGCTCCGTCGTGTCGCGTGGGTCGCCGGCAACCCAGTAGCCGTGGCGCCACGCGAACCCGCCGCACGGCGATGGCAACCGTTCCCGTCTCGCTGGAGCGTCGGGGCGCTCCCGACGGTCCGTCGCGCGGTGTTCGAGGGCCTGCACGACATGCAGCGATTGCTCGATGCCGTGGGCGCGACCGCGCTCGAGGTGTCGCCCGAAGAGCTCGCACGGCTCCGGGACTGGGACGAGCCCGCCGACGTCGAGCGAGATACTCGGCCGTCTACTCCCGGTGACGACCGATCGGCGGATCGAGCGGAAACCGCGATCGAGACCGAGACCTAGTCGGAGTCGGAGTCCGAGTCCGACGCCGAGGCCGAGTCCGAGTCCGAGACCGACCCGGAGTCCGAGACCGACCCGGACTCCGAGACTTGGTCGGAGTCGGAGTCCGAGTCCGAGCCCGAGCCCGAGTCCGAGCCCGAGTCCGAGTCCGAATCCGGGCCCGAGACCGACTCTGAGACTTACTCCGTGCCCGAGCGCGAGTCCGCATCCGAGTCCAAGGCCGCTCCGGACTCCAGACCCGAGGCCATCGCGGGGCTGGCGTCCTCGGCGCGCGAGACGAGCGCAGCGACCACCGCGTCGCTCCACACGTTCACCGTGGTGCGCGCCATGTCGAGCACGCGATCGACGGCGAGGATGAGCCCCACCGCATCGGCGGGCAGGCCCACGACGTCGAGCACGACGACCATCATGACGAGGCCGGCGTGCGGAATGCCCGCGGCCCCCACGCTCGCGAGCAGCGCGGTCAGCGCGACGGCAAGTTGCGCGCCCAACCCGAGATCGAGCCCGTACACCTGGCCGATGAACAGAACGGCCACGGCCTCGTACAGCGCCGTTCCGTCCATGTTCACCGTCGCGCCGAGCGGTAGCACGAACGCGCCGACGTGGGCCGGCATCCCGGCGCGCTCGCGCGCGCAACGCATCGTGAGCGGCAACGCGGCGTTCGAGCTCGCGGTACCGAACGCGGTCAGCAACGCAGGGGCCATTGCGCGCGCGTGCGCCCGCGGCGAGCGCTTCGCGACGAGCCAGAGCAACGCGGGCAGCGTACCCGCCGCATGCACCAAAAGTCCGGCGGCGACGACGAGCACGTAGCGGCCGAGTGCGACGAATGCTTCGAGGCCGGCGCCCGCCGCCGCGTGGAGGACGAAGCCGAAGACGCCAAACGGGGCCAGCGAGACGACGAAACCCGTCATCCGCATGACGACCTCGAAGGCCGCGCCGAACCAGTCGCGCATGCGCGCCCCCGCGACGCCCCCCGTGCGAACGACGAACAGGCCGAAGAGCAACGAAAAGAAGATCACGGGCAGCATGTCGCCCGACGCGAGCGCCGCGAACGGATTGGACGGAACGAGCGCGCGCAGCTGCCGCCACAGGACCGCACCGACGCCCGTCGGCTGTTCGCGCACCGACGCGGGAAGCTCGGCGACGCCGAGCGTTCCGGGCTCGATTCCGTCACCCGGTCGCACCAGTTGCACGAGCAGCAAGCCCGTCAGAATCGCCAGGCTCGTCGTCAGCGCGTACCAGGCGACGGTTCGTGCCCCGAGCCGCCCGAGCCGACGCAGATCGCCGAGGTTGCACACCGCCGAGATGAGGCTCGTGGCCACCAGAGGCACGACGAGCATCCGCAGCAGCGAGAGAAACAGCCCTCCGAGCTCGTGGCCGGCGTGGGCTACCCAGCGAACGGTCGCGACGTCGATCCACCCCGCCCGTGCGGCCCGTTCGAGCGGAAGACCGATGGCGACCGCTGCGACGGCCGCAAGCGCGATCCAGACGTGCAGCCGGCTCCCGCGCCGCTCGTCCACCTCGGCCGTTCCCGTACCGGGCGCGCTCATCGCGACGGTCCTCGCTCCCGGCCGAAGCGTGGCTTCGAACCGCCGTTCGACGGCGAGGCCGCCTCGAACGCGACCAGGTGCTCCGCGCGCTCCACGCCGCGCCGAAGCTCGCGCCGCGATGCCCTCGCGGCGCCGAGCACCCGCAGCCCCGCATCCGGCGCGAGCCGGACGAGCTGCCCGGCCGCGTCCACGCGCGCTCCGCCGACGCACGCGTCGCCCACGAGCAGCACGGCGAGCGCCCCGGGCGCGAGCACCGACCGAATCGCGACGAGCACCTCGCGCATCTCCCGATCCCACTGCGCGGCAGCTCGCGGTCCGCCGAGCCGGCGGCGTGCCCCGATCTCGTCGCGTCGCAACGCGGTCGCATCGATACCGAGCCACGGATGGCGCAGCTCGTGATGCGCGACGTAGTCGTACGTGCCGCCATACGGCGGGCTCGTGAGCACGAGGTCGAATTGCGCCGCCGGCCCCAGCGCCTGCCCCAGCCGTCGTGCGTCGCCCTCCACCACGCGCGGATCGGGCGCTTCGACAGGCGCCGCCTCGACCAGTCGCTCCCAGCGGCCAGCCCACTCGACGGCGCGCGCGTGAAACAGCTCGGTCGGCAGCCCCTTGCGGATCGTGCGCGCGAACGTGCGGACCGCCGTCTCGGAACGACGGCGCGACACCTTGAGCAAGATCGCCGAAAGAACGAAGCGAAGCGCCTCGCGGCACCAGGGATCCGCGACGGCCTCGATCTCGGCGTGCAACCCGGCGAGCTCGCGCAACACGTGCCCTTCGAACCAGCGCGCGAGCGACGGCGCGAGCGGCGCCCGAGCCTCGGCCCGCGCCCGCACCCGTCGAAGCGAAGCGCGCACCACCGCGTCGGCTGCGTCGAGGAATCGCGCGCGTCTCACCGCATCCGGGCGCGCCGTCTTCAGGCGCGAGAGCCGCACGGCCAGCGGCGACAGGTCCACACCCGCCGCGACGTGACCGGCCACGAGCGCCTCGACGAGCACCGTGCCGCTGCCGCAGAACGGATCGAGCACGCGTCGCGAGCCGGGAGCGAACGCGCGCAGCGCCGCGCGCGCGACGTCCGGATGCATGCGCGCCGGATACGCGTGCATGCCGTGCGTGAGCCGGTCGGGATCCGGCCCCGCGGCCGCGAGCACCTCGGCGAGCGTCCGCGAGGGGGCCCCCGAAAGGCTCGGCCGAGCCGGGCCGACGACTCCGCGGAGCGACAATTTCCAGCGCGTGGCGCGCGACCCCGACACCCGCACGTCGGCGCGAGCGTCCGGACCGTTGCGCCCGCCGTCAAGACGGCCGGGCCCGCGGGGCCGTGGGACTGAGTAGTGCGCCGACTCGAACTCGGGCAAGAGCCTCGACCCGATCCCGAGCGAGCGTCCGTCGGCCCGCATCCGCGTTCATCGCCGAAGGCGCTCGAGGCGACTCACGTCGTCGATGCCGATCCATCTTGCGCGTCCAGCCATTTCGCTCGTCACCCTGCTGCTCGTGCCCTGGGTCCCCGCGTGTGGAGGGGGCGACGACGAAAGCCCCGCAGACCGCGTGGGCATCGGGGCGCAGTGCATGCGCGACGACGACTGCATGCAGAGCGACCAGCGCTGCCTAACGAACTTCCGCGGCGGCTATTGCGGAAAGCGTGACTGTACCGCGGACGCGGACTGCCCTTCGGGGTCGGCCTGCGTGCGACACGACGACGGCGTGCAGTACTGCTTTCGTCTGTGCACCGACAAGCCCGAGTGCAACCGGCACCGCGATCCCGAGAACGAGGCCAACTGCGTCTCGTCGATCACGTTCGTCGATCCGGCGCGCGAGGCGGGCTCGACCAAGGCGTGCGTTCCGCCGTCGAGCGGCTGACGGATCCTCTCGCGCCACGCGACCACCCCGCGCTTGCTGCCGCCCTCGTGCTCGGGGCACAGTGCCGGGGTGAGCTCGGAGCCAGGTCCGCTGCCGTGGCTCGCGCTGCTGGGGGCGCTGGGCTGCGTGGCGGCCAATGCGTTTTTCGTACTCGCCGAGTTTGCGCTCGCCAAAGCACGCCCGAGCGCCCTGGAAGCGCGCGCGCGTGCCGGCGATCGCGCCGCCGCCCGAGCCCTGTCCGTCTCGCGCGCGCTGGATGCGCACCTGGGCGCCGCACAGCTCGGCATCACCCTGGCCTCGCTCGGCCTCGGTTGGCTCGGCGAGCCGGCGCTCGCCGGCCTGCTTCAGACCCCCTTCGGGTGGCTCGGCATCGAGCCGGAAACAGCGCATGCCGTCGCCCTCGCGTTCGCCTTCGCGACGATTTCGCTCCTGCACGTCGTCGTCGGCGAGCTCGTTCCCAAGTCCGTCGCCATCCGTCGCGCCGAGCCGCTCGCCCGCGCCACGGCGGGGCTGCTTCACGCGTTTCTCATCGTGAGCTGGCCGGCGCTCGCGCTGCTCAACGGCCTTGCGAACCGCATCGTGCGGCTGCTGGGATTCGACACGCCGTCGGATCGCGAGACGCCCCTCTCGACGGCGGAGCTGCGGCTGCTGGTGCGCGCCTCGCTCTCGGGCGACCCTGCGCTCGAGCGCAAACGCGCGCTCGTCGAGCGGGTGCTCGTGGCCGGCGACATGCCGGTGCGCGCGGTCATGGTGCCCCGCGTGGACATGGTGGTCGCGCGCGACGACGCCACCGTCGGTGACGTGCTCGCGCTCGTGCGACAGCACGGCTACAGCCGCTATCTGCTCTGCGCCGACGGCAACCCCGACCGTGTGACCGGCTACGTGCACGTCAAGGATCTGCTCGCCGCCGACCAGCCGCTCACCCCCGCCGCACGGTTCCGCCGCGACCTGCCGCTCGTGCACGACACGCGAACGGTCGGCGACGTGCTCGATGAGCTGCGCCTGTCGGGCGGCGCGATGGCCCTCGTCGTCGACGAGTACGGGGGCACGGCGGGGCTCGTGACGCTCGAGGATCTGCTCGAACAGTTCGTCGGCGAGATCCGCGACGAGGGAGACACGGGCGAGCCGGAGCCGATCGTACGTCACGCCGACGGAAGCCTGCTCGCCCGCGGCGACGTGCCCGTGGAGGCCCTGGCCATCGAAGGCTTCGAGCGGCCCGTCGGCTTGCGCGGAGACACGCTCGGCGGCCTGGTCACCTCGGTGCTGGGACGCATCGCACGCCCCGGAGACCGGACGCGCCTCGGAGCGGTCGAGGTCGAAATCCTCGAGGTTCGACGCGGACGCATCGTCCGCCTCCGGCTGGTGCCTCGTGCCGGCACCGACGCGAGCCAGCAGCCCTCGTCGTCCTGACGGCGCGCATCGCGCCGCTCGACGGGCCCGAGCACGAGCCTCGACCGGAGGCCCGTCCCGAGAGGGAACCCGGGGCGACTGCCCTCAGCTTTTGACGTCGCCGCGCGCGAAGATGCTCGCGACGTAGGTGAGCACGTCCGTCGCGCTCGCCTCGTTGTAGCCGTAGTACTTGATGAGACGATTCTTGATCACGTCGATCTTGTCCTGCGTCTCGCGGTCGATGACGTTGGACACGAGCGAGGAGAGCTTGATCGAGTCCTTCTGATCCTCGAACAGCTTCATCTCGAGGGCGCGTCGCAGCCGGTCGTTCGTGTCGTACTCGAACTTCTTGCCCTCGATGGCCAGCGCGCCGATGTAGTTCATGATCTCCCGGCGGAAGTCGTCCTTGCGGCTCTCGGGGATGTCGATCTTCTCCTCGATGGAGCGCATCAGCCGCTCGTCGGGCGGCTCGTCGCGCCCGGTGAACGGATTCTTGACCTTCTCCTTGAGCGTGTAGGCGCGCACGTTGTCGATGTAGTTGGCGCACAGCCGCTGGATGGCCTCCTCGTCCGCGCTGATGGCGCGCTGCACCTCGTTCTTGATGATCTCCTCGTACTCGGTCTTCACGACGCCGATCAGCTCGCGATAGCGCTTGCGCTGCTCCTCGCTCGCGATGAGCGAGTGGTGATCGAGCCCCTTCTCCAGCTCGTTGAGCACCATAAACGGGTTGATGTAGCCCTCGGTGCCCTGACGCACCAGGGCGTTGCTGATCTTGTCCTGCACGTAGCGCGGGCTGATGCCCTCGAGACCCTCGCGCCGCGCCTCCTTGCGGAGCTCCTTCACGTTGTCCTGCGTGAAGCCGGGCAACACCTTGCCGTCGTACAGCTTCATCTTCTGCAGCACCGAGAGCTGATGCTTGCGCGGAGGCTCCAGGCGCGTGGTCACCGCCCACATCGCGGCCACCTCGAACGTGTGCGGCGCGACGTGCTTGCCGCGGAGTCGGTCCGCGTTGAAGTCCTTCTGGTAGATGCGGACCTCCTCGCTGAGCTTC
Source organism: Myxococcota bacterium (assembly GCA_025054695.1). Classification (GTDB taxonomy): domain Bacteria; phylum Myxococcota_A; class Polyangia; order Polyangiales; family JANWZI01; genus JANWZI01. The sequence goes on from JANWZI010000001.1 coordinate 90,887, forward strand.
GTGATGTAGGGGATGTCGATTTTGATCGTACGGTCGCGCAGCGCCTCCATGAACTCGTTGCCGAGCAACTTCTTGTACTCGGCCTCGTTCGTGTGGCCGATGATGACCTCGTCGATGTCGGTTTGCGGGAACTTCTTGGGCTTGATCTTGTGCTCCTGGGTCGCGCCGAGCAGGTCGTAGAGGAACGCCACGTCGAGCTTGAGGATCTCGACGAATTCAATGATCCCGCGATTGGCGATGTTGAACTCGCCGTCGAAGTTGAACGCGCGCGGATCGCTGTCCGACCCGTACTCGGCGATCTTGCGGTAGTTGATGTCGCCAGTCAGCTCGGTCGAGTCCTGGTTCTTCTCGTCCTTGGGCTGGAACGTGCCGATGCCCACCCGGTCCTTCTCGGAGAGCACGAGGCGGCGGACGCGGACGTGGTTGCGGACCACCTTGCCCCAGTCGCCGCGATAGCGCTCCATCAGGTGCCGGAAGACGAACCGGCACGCGGGGTTGAGGTCGCCTTCGATGCGGACGCGATAGCGGTCGTTGCCCAGCGCGAGCTCACGCACGACCCGCTCACGCCACTCCGGCGGGATGAGTCGCAGCGGCTCCTCGTTCATCGGCGAGGGCATCTCGTCGTCGCCGCCCGCGAGCCCCGTCTCGCGCAGGTTGACCCACTTGTACGTGTACAGCGCGCCCTCCGGCGTGCGCGAGTAGGCCTCGAGACCCTTCTTGAGCAGACGCGCGATCGTGCTCTTGGCCGAGCCGACGGGGCCGTGCAGCAAGATGATGCGCCGCTCCGGGCCGTAGCCCTGCGCCGCCGCGTGCAACACGTGCACCAGGCGCATCAGCGGGATGTCGAGGCCGAAGATCGCGTCCCGCCCGCCGTCGATGGGGTCGCGGAAGAAGGGATAGCGGACCAGGCGCTTTTTGTTGTCGATGTACTCCTCCTCGCCGAAGCTGACGATCATGTCGTAAAGACGCTGGAACGCATTGCGCGTGACCTGCGGCCGCTCGCGGACGATGTGCAGGTAGTCCTCGAACGAGCCCTCCCAGTGCAGGTCGCGATACCGATCGTAGTCCTGCAGGGCCGCGATGCGGCTGATGAGGTCGGTCGTGGACATGCATGGAGCCTAGCCCGAACGCGACGGAATGAAAGCAGCGCACGGCGCGGTGGATCCGGCTCGCCTTCCTGCCCCGCACTGGGTCTCGAATCGGACCGGGCCTCGGCGTCAGCCCCATCCCGACGGACCGCGACGTCCGCCGCCACTCCCGCTGCCGGCGACCAGGTGCGATGCCGGCGCCCCGCGTGCGACGGATCTTGACAGCGCCCCACATGCTCCTACGCTGCGGGCCCGCTCCGGGGGGCCTGGCGTCCGCGGTCGGGCTTCGTGGGCATGTAGGAGGGAGTTGCAGCGATGCAGACCGGAACCGTGAAGTGGTTCAACAACGCGAAGGGATTCGGCTTCATCAAGTTGCCCGACGGTCCCGACGTCTTCGTCCACTACAGCCAGATCGCGGGGGATGGCTTCCGTACCCTGCACGAGGGGCAGCCGGTCCGCTTCGTGCTGAAGTCCGGCCCGAAGGGCCCGTTCGCGGAAAACGTGGAGAAGCTCGGCTGAGCCGCTCTCCGCGGCTCTGAACGAGTCACCCCACGGCGGCTCGGGCGCACCGGCCGGTGCGGCCGGTCGGTCCGAGGAGTCGTCCAACCGCCCGTCGCCCGGTTGCGTCCGGTCAGCGGCGGCGAGGCCCGAACGCGATCTCCTCGAGCCGAGCGAGATCGGTGACCTCGATGAGATCGGGGCTGACACGCAGGGCGCCCGCCCGCTCCAGGTACGAGAGCGCGCGCGAGATTTCCTCGCGAACCGTGCCGAGGCGACCGGCCACCGTTTCGGTGGTCAGGTCGCGCACGAGCTGGCTCGCATCCTGCCCGCGGGAGGCGCGCCGCGCCACGAGCGTGCACAGGAACGATGCCAGGCGCGCGGGCACGGTGCGAAGCGACAGGTCGGCCACCAGTTGCATGGTGCGATCCGCGCGATGCGCGCGCAGGTCCACGAGAGCGCGCAGCAGCGCCGGACTGCGCTCTCCGATCGCGGCCAGCAATCCATTGGCGACGAGCAGCACGCTCGCGGCGCGCATGGCGACCGCGTTGACCGCGTACGTGCCGCCATCGAAACGGACCCCCTCGACGATGGGCCTGCCCGGTCGGGCCAGGTACAGGATCTGCTCGCGGCCGTCGCGCCCGCTGCGCGTGAGCTTGATCTCGCCGGTCCGAACGACGAACAGACCCTCCGCGCGCTGCCCCTCCGCGAACAGAAGGGCCCCCCGCGCGAGTTTCCGAAGGTCGGCGCCGGCCGCCATCGCCCGCAGGTCGGACGCCGGGAGGTCCTGAAGGATCGGAACGTCCCGCAGCAGTTCGTCGGCCGTTCGCGGCGCGATGCTCACGAGGGCATCCTACCCGCGCCTCGCCGTGTGCGAAGCCCCCGCCCAGCCGCCTCGCGTCGGTGCGCGGTGGCATACTGCGGCCGCCCATGACGCAGGACGCCCGCACCGACGGTCCCGGGCCGCGCGCGTTCCTGGCCGTGTGCGACGGCGAGCGTCGATTCGTGCACGAGCTCGGAACGACCAGCGAACTGGTCGTGGGAGCCGGTCGTGAGGCGGACCTCCGTCTCTACTCACCCGGCGTCCACGCCGAGCACGTGCTCGTGCGCTGGGATGGCGAATCGGTGCGGCTGCGACCGCTGTCGGGCGCGAGCTTCGTGCAGGGCCGGCGCGTCGAGCACGAAATCGCGCTCGAGCTGGGCGAGGAGGTGAGCATCGGCGAGGCCCGCCTGGTCGCCGGGCTCGTGCGCCCGGAGACCTCCGCGGTACGGCGCGCCCTGCCGCACCACGAGTTCCGCGAGCGGATGCACGAAGAGGTGGCGCGCGCGGCGCGTTCGGGCCGACCGACCGCCCTCGCGATGATCGCGGCGCGCGCCGGCGAGGGAGCGCGCATCGCGACCCGCGCCCTCGAGAGCTTCCGCGCAGGCGACCTCGTCGGCACCTACGCGCACGACGAAATCGAGCTGCTCCTGCCCGACACGCCGCGGCGCACGGCCCGCAGCGTCGTCACGCGCCTCCTGAACGAATCGGGGGCCCTCGGAGCGGTCGCCGGCGTCGCCGTCACTCCCGACGACGGAGAAGGCGCCGAGCGCCTCGAGCGTGCGGCACGCGACGCGCTGCGCCGTGCCATCGCCGGCGGGCCGCTCCTGGCCGATCCGCCCGTTCGCACGGAGCGCGCCCCGGGACCGCTCGAGGCCCACGACCCGGCGACGCGGGAGCTGCTCGACGTGCTCGCCGATCTCGCGACCGACTCCGCGCCGGTGTTGCTCGTCGGCGAGGTCTACTGCGGCAAGGTGCGTTTTGCCCGCGTCCTGCACGAACGCGGAGCGCGAGCCGACGGGCCGTTCGTCGTGCTGCCGTGCGCCGGTCCAGGGTCGCGTGGCCGGATGCAACGGGCCATCGCATCCTCGGTGCAGCGCGCGGCGGGCGGCACGCTCGTACTCGACGAGGTCGCCGAGCTCGACCCCGGCGGGCAGGCCGTGCTGCGCGCGCAGCTCGAGGCGGCGCCCCCGATGCGCCTGGTCGCGACGACGCATCGCGCGATCGCCGCACTGGTCGAGCGTGGGGTCTTCGACGCCGCCCTGTACCGCCGGCTCGCGGTCGAGGTGGTCGAGGTGCCTCCGCTGCGCGCGCGTCCGGGAGACATCGTCCCCCTCGCCCGCCGCTTCGCCGAGCAGGCCGGCGCGACGCCTCCCGTGCGACTGTCGGCGGGAGCGCTCGTACGACTGCGCAGCTATCCGTGGCCGGGCAACGTGCTCGAGCTACGCAATGCGATGGAGCGCGCCGTGCGTCTGGCCGGAGACGGAGAGGTGCTCGCCGAGCACCTTCCGAGCGAGGTGCTGCCGGCGGCGCCGACCGAGGGCCGCCTCCGCGCGCAAATCGACTCGGTCGAACGCGACGCGATCGTCAAGGCGCTCGCCGACGCCAACCACAACCAGACGCACGCCGCGCGGCGACTCGGACTGAGCCGGCGTGCACTCATCTACAAGATGGAGAAATACGGCCTGAAACGACCGCCCGGCGAGGCGCGCCGACGCGGGCCGGAGCCCTGACGACGCCGTTGCGGCCCTCCGCATCGCTTCACTCGATGTGATGGTGAATCACGGCGAGCCGACCTCGAGCGAGCCCGCGCATCGTCGAGGCCGACGTGGGGGCACGAGCTGGCTTGTGAGACGAGTCCCACTCGGAGCCCATTACCGAGGCCGGGCTCGAGGTCGAGTCCGTGTCCGTGTCCGTGTCCGAGACCGAGTCCGAGACCGAGTCCGAGAGCCCGAGCGCGAGTCCGAGCCCGCGCCGATGTCTTGTGCGTCGGTCGGAACGACGTTTCGCTCAGTTGGGCGCGCCGGGCGTGGGGGTCGGCAGCGCCCGCCAGTCGGAGGCCGCGTCGTCGGTGTCGCGGCCGTCCGGGGAGCGACCGATCGAGCCGGATCCGCCGTCACGCGCCGAGGTGGACGTCCCCTCGACGAGACTGACCGGATCGGCGAGGCCGGTGATGCGAGCCGCGTCGATGCGGCCGCCGTAGCTCAAGGCGTCGACGAGCCGGCCGGTCGTGACGTCGAGCAGCGCGATGCCGTCTGGATCGCCGTTCTGCAGCGTGTTGTCGGGCAGCGCGAATCGCAGAACCCCGGGTGGGGCCGTGACGGCGGCGTTGGCGACGAGCACCCGGCCACCGGGCGCGAGGGTGCCCGACAGCATCACGCGCCGGTACTCGGTGCCCGTGGCGCCGTTGACGAGCACGAGCGCGAAGCGTCCGAGATCGAGGCTCGAACTGCCCGTGTGGAGCAGCTCGACGAACTCCATCGTGTCGGTCCCGGGCTGGTCGTAATCGACCTCGTTGATGACGAGGCCCCTCGCGTCCGCCTCCACGCGGACCGTGGCGCTGCGCTCGATGCCGTCCAGCGAAGCGCGCACGGTGCACGTCGTCGCGGCCGCAGGCGCCATCAGCGCGAAGTCGCCCACCGACGTGTCGATCGCGACGTCGGCGGAAGCGGGCACCGAACAGCCGCCGGTGGCCGACAGCGCGACGGACAGGCCCGCGGGCGGCGCGGGGAACTCGACGCGCACGTGCATCGCCAATCGGGCGCCGGCCATGACCGATGCGCCATCCGGCTCGACCGCGACCAGGCGCGGTCGCTCGTCCGAGCCGAGCACCCGCACCATCGCCGTCGCCATCGCGCCGTCGAGACTCGCGGTCACCACGTAGGGCGTCGCGCTCGCGACCCGGCCATCGACGCGGACCGGGGCGCGGTCCGCTCCCGCGGGCACGACGACGTCCATCACCGCGAGCGCGCCGGGCATGCTCGACGTCATGCGGACGAGCCGGTCCGTCGACGTCGGCGCGGAAAGCACGACGTGCAGCGCGTCGGGAAACGTGGCCGCGAGGCCGCGTCCCTGGCGTGCGTAGACCAGCGCCGGCAGCAACGAGGCGAGCGTCGCCGGTCCCGTCCGGACGTCCGCCGCGTCGCGCGGCAGAAGCTTCGTGTGACCGTTGCGATGCGCCAGCACACCGGTGATCGACTCGAAGCGCGCGCCTGTCATCGGCGCGGGCTCGATGCGATGGAGCGCATCGTCGACCCGCAGCCCGTCGTCGACCGCGAACTCGTGTGTCGGCGCGCGGTCACCAGGCCCCGGTGGTGGCGACGGATCGGTGACCGTGACCGGCCCCACGCGTACGAGCAGCCCCTCGAGCGCGCGTGCGCGCGGCCCGCCGGTCGTCACCTCGGCCGGCATGACCGCGAGCGGGGTGGGCTCCGCCGAAGCCCGTCCGACTCGCGAATACGTCGGCGTACCGATCTGGATCTGCCCGAAGTAATCGACGATTGTCGCGCGCGAGACGTCGACGAGGTCACCGCGCGCGACCATCGGTGCGCGCGCCGTATAGACGTAAATGCCCGCGTCCTCGGGGCCGCGCCAGGCCGCACCCGCCGCGTCGACCTGCGCGAAGAAACCATTCGGTCCGACCGCCGTCACGACGATCGGCGCGGCGATGGCCACGCTCGTGCCCGGAGCGACGCGGCCCGACTTGACGTCGTAGACGCTGACGGGGCAAGCGCGGTCGGCCGGGTTGGGCGTGTCGGGGCAGCCGTCGCACCGGTCACCTTTGCCGTCCCCGTCGCGATCGGACTGATCGGGATTGGGCACGTCGCGACAGTTGTCCGTCGCGTCGGGCACGCCGTCCCCGTCGCGGTCGCCAGGCGAGGGGCGAGGACAGTCGGTCGAACGCGCGACCAGGGGGCACGGATCGCACGCGTCGCCGACACCGTCGCCGTCGTGGTCGGCCTGCGCGCCGCGGTCGACGGGACGGATCGGGTCGAAGACGCACGGACAGAGGTCGAGCGCGTCGGCGATGCCGTCGCCGTCGCCGTCGTCGGGTCGGATCACGCCGTCGTACCGGTTCGAGCCGTCGACTTCGGGCGACGGGAGCGGAGCTCGGGCGTCGCGCGCGGGAACGCAGGACGGCTCACCGTCGGGCCGACCACAGAAGAACAACGGGTAACGCGGACTCGCCGCCGCCTCGAGGGCCGAAAGGCTCATGCCCGTCTCGCGCATCGCGCACACGCGGCTCGGGCGGCCGCACACCTCGAGGGCGTCGCACGAGCCGCCGTCGGGAAACGCCGCGACGAGCGAAGCTTCGCCGTACAGGGGCCGGCCCCCGCGCAGCACGAGCAGCACGTCGGCCGCTTCGGCCTCGAGAACCGCTCGATGCCCGTGGCGGCGACGTGCGTCGAACAGGGCGATGTCGCCCGCGAGCCCCACGGCGAGCACGCCGACCGCATCGTCGACGGCGAGGGCGGCAGCCGCGTCGCGCGTCACCATGAGCCAGAGCTGCTCGTCGGTGAGCCAGCCGTTCCAGTAGCGGTCGTTGAGCTCGACGGCGCAGCGCAGCTCGCGAAGCAGGTTCATCGAGCCGGTCACGATCCAGTCGGTTCCGATCGCGACGCGGATCCCCATCGCGGTCGCGGTCGTGATGCGCGCCGTCTCGCCATACAGCGCCACGTTGCTGCGCGGAGACCAGATGATCGAGGCCCCGGTCGCCGCGATCTCGGCGAGGTCCGTGCCGAGCAGGCCAATCCCATGGATGATCGCGGTTTCGGGCTCGAGCAGATCGCGCGGCGCCTCGCGCATGCACAACAGCTCGTTGCGCGCGGCGGCGTCGATGCCCTCGGCGACGTGCGGCGTGAATGCGTCGACGCGCGACAACTCCGAGGGGTCGGTCCCGCCCGCCGGATAGCCGCAGCCCTCGGTCAGCAGCGTGCCGCGGCTGTCCGCGAGCGGGAACGTCTCGTACAGCACCGGCGTCTGCCCGAGCCCCTCCATCTCGGCGCGGTCGAGGTTGCGCAGGAAACCCGCGCGACTTCCGGACCCGTTGACGCTGGTCGCGCCGCCGAGCACGTGCCGCAGCTCCCCCCACGCGATTGCGGCCGACGAGGCACCCCCGCTCGACGCGATGCGATGGTGCCCGCGCAGCCCCAGGCGCCAGTCGTGTCGGTGTTCGTAGCGCTCGGGCGTCATCATGTACGGGACGTTGTGGATGAACGTGATGTGCTCGTGCGCGTTGATGAGACCGGGCGAGACGACCGCATCCGGGCAGCGCACGATCGTCGCGGTCGAAGCCCCCGGATTGCGCGCGCAGTCGCAACCGACGCAGCGGATCGTGCCGCTCGCGTCGACGAACACCTGCCCTCCGAGCAGGATCTCGCCCGGAAGCAGGACGTCTCCCGTGATCAGCACCGCGCCGTCGCCGCGCTCGGCCTCGCAGGCCGCGGCCGGCAGCGACGGGAGGGCGTCGCCGGGACAGCGCCGCACGGACGGCTCGGGGGTCTCGGGCATCCAGCACCGGCTCGGAGGCGGGCCGCCATCGGGTCCCGGCCCCGTGTCGGGCCCGGCGCCGTCGCGCCCGTCGCCGTCGAGCGGGCCCGCGTCGCCGGTGGGCGGCTCTTCGGAAACCGCGTCGATGGGCTGCCCGTCCGGTTCTGGCATCGCGTCGAAGGGCTCCGGTGCGTCGGCCGCAGCGTCGCGGTCGCGCATCGGGCGCGACGGACTCGCAGCGCACGACGCCGAGAGAACCACGACGATGGCCGCACACCAGACGACAAGGCGGCCCGACGCGATGGGCACGCGCCCAGCGTGACACGAGGCGGGGCGCGTATCGAGGGTCGCCCGTATCGATCGCGTGAGCGCATCGTGTCGAACGGGCTGCGGCAGGGCCTCGATCCTGCTCGACGGGATCGGGCCGCCGCTGATAGAAGCACGGCCCCGATGCTCGCGCGACGACGAGGAGGCCGTTCCGGCGTGCGGCGGCGCGGGGCATTTGCTGCGGGCCGCGTGGACCGTCATCGGCTCTACGAGCAGGCCGTCCAGCAAGTCGACTTCGAAGTCGACCAGGTCGATGCCCTCTTCCGCCGGCTTCGCGGTCGGACGCCCGCAACCCTGCGCGAAGATTTTTGTGGGACGGCGGCCATGGCGTGCGAGTGGGTGCGCCGCGGCCCCGAACGGCGCGCCGTCGGCGTGGACCTGGACGCGCGCGTGCTCGACTGGGCGCGCCGGCACAACGTCGCGTCGCTCGGCGAGGCCGCCCGGCGCGTGCGCCTGATCCGCGGCGACGTGCGCGGCGTGCGCGCGGGCCGTTTCGACGTGATCGTCGCCTACAATTTCAGCTACTGGGTATTTCGCACGCGCGAGGTGATGCGCGATTACTTCCGCCGCGTCCGTCGTGCCCTGAAGCCCGACGGGCTGTTCCTGCTCGACGCGTACGGCGGCTACGAGGCCTACGAGGAACGCGTCGAGCGGCGCCGCGAGCGCGGCTTCGTCTTCGAGTGGGAGCAGGCCCGCTACAACCCGGTCGACGGCTCGATGCGCACGTACATCCACTTCGAGCTACCGGGAGGACGAAGGATGGAGCGCGCGTTCCGCTACGACTGGCGGTTGTGGTCGCTGCCGGAGCTCCGCGAGCTGCTCGGCGAGGCGGGCTTCGCGCGCACGCGTGTCTGGACCGACCCGGACGACGACGGCCGCCATCGATTTGTCGAGCGCCTCGACGCAGACGCGTGCTGGATCGCCTACCTCGTCGCCGAGCCGCGGGCTACGTCAACCGTCGCGCAGCGCCCGTGCTAGCCTCGCGTCGTGAGCACCGCGCCGCGGCTCGCGACGTACGACGACCTCGTCGCGCTGCCCGAAGGCGAGCGCGCCGAGATCGTCGCGGGCTCGCTCGAGCTCGCGCCGGCCCCGCTGCCGCGACACGCGAGGGTGCAGCGTGCCCTCTCTCGCCTGATCGGCGGGCCCTTCGACGACGACGACGGCCGAGGAGGCCCCGGCGGGTGGTGGATTTTGCTCGAAGTGGACGTGCGGCTCGGACCGCACGACATCGTGCGGCCCGACCTGTCCGGCTGGAGGCGGCAGCGACTGCCCGAACCGTGGGACCTGCGGCCGATCGACGTGGTGCCCGATTGGGTCTGTGAAGTTGTCTCGCCGGCCAGTGCGCGACTCGACCGGGTCGTCAAGGTCCGATTGTACCGCGAGGCGGGCGTCAGTGCGTACTGGATGGTCGATCCCGACGCGCGCGTGCTCGAGGCGCTGGTGCGGGAGGGCAGCCGCTGGGTCGAGGCGGGTCGCTACGGCGACGGAGACGTCGCGCGCATCGCGCCGTTCGAGGCCGTGGAGCTCGAAGTCGCGCGGCTCTTCCCGCCGACGCGCTGACTGCGGCGGGCGGGTGTCGTGTCGACATACCGAGGATCGGACTCCGATTCGGACTCGGACTCCGACTCGGGACCGGTCTCGGACTCGGGCTCGGCCTTGCCCGCGGAAGCCGTCCCGCGCGATGCGTCCACGGGTCCACGCGCTCGAGCGAGGGCCGACGTCACACGCGGGCGACAAACTCGAGCATCACGTCCGCGAGACGATCGGGTGCCGTCCACTGCATCATGTGGCCGCAGTCCTCGAGCACGACGCGGCGCGCGTTGCGAATCCAGTTCAACCGTTCGTCCTCGTCGGGCAGGCGCATGCCGCGCGCGGCCGCAACGAACAACACGGGGACCGTGATTCGTTCGAGGAACGCGCGGAACGCGACCTTCGAAAACGGAATTGGGGCGCGCGTGTGGTGCAGTCGGTCGTACGTGAAGACGATCCCCTCGCCGTCGGGGGCCGGCCGCGTCGCGTGGGCGACGAGCCGACGGCCGAGCTCGTCGGGCAGCTCCGGATGGTGGCGGCGCATGCGCGCGAGGGCCTCGTCGGCGTCGCGCAGGACGCGCGCGGGCCGCTTGCGTTCGCGGCGCACACCGTCGATCCACACGGCGAAGCGGTCGGGAATCGCAAGGTCCGATTCGGGTGGCCCGAGCCCTTCGAGGAGCACGAGCGCGCGCAGGGCCTGGGGAAAGGTACCCGCGAACATCGCGGACGCGGTCCCGCCCATCGAGTGACCCACCAGGACGGGGCGTTCGTCGGGGCAGAGCTGGGGCAACAGCTCGGCCAGATCGAGCACGTAATCGGGGAAGTGGTAGTAGCCACCCGCGCCGACGTGCTCGGTGCGGCCGTGGCCCCGCCAGTCGAAGGCACGGACGCGCCAGCCGGCCGCGGCCAGTCGCGCGGCGAGCGCGGCGAATCCGGCCCCGTGATCGAGCCAGCCGTGCGTGAGCACGATGCTGCCGCGCGGCTCGCCGTCCGGATCCCACTCGAAGACGTGGTGCTCGAGGCCGTTGGCGCGGATGCGCGTCTGCCGTGGCCAGTCGGTCGGCGGCGTCGAGGTCATCGGCGCAGCGTCCCGGCGTGGCGCTAACCGGCGATGTCGCGGAAGGTGACGAGCACGAGCATGCCGAGCAGCAGGAACAGGCCCACCGTGTGGACCATGGCCTCGAACCGCTCGTTGGGCCGCCGTCGCGTCACGAGCTCGTAGCCCAGGAACAGCAGCCGGCCCCCGTCGAGTGCCGGCAGAGGGAGCAGGTTGAAGAAGCCGAGCGCGATCGAGATGAGCGCGAGGATGTGGAGGTAGTCGTCGATGCCGCTGCGGGCGTGCTCGACGACGATCTTGCCCATGCCGTATGGGCCGACGACGCCTTCCGTGGTGCACGAGCGGAACATGTCGCCGAGGGCCGCAATCGCGGCGAGCGTTCCGAGAAACGGCCGGACGAGCGCCTCCCGTGCGGCCTGCGCGAGCGTCATCGGTTCGTGGCGAACGTCCACCGCCGCCACGACGCCGATCCGGCCCGCCCAGATCGTGCGACCGGCCTCGTCGCGCGCCTGCACCGCCGTCGGGGTGATCGTGACCGTGAACCGGCGACCGCCGCGCTCGACCTCGTATTCGGTCTTCTGCTTGGCGCGTCCGCGCGTGATGCGCGTGAGATCCTCGATCGTCCGCACCGGCTCTCCGTTCGCGCGCACGACGATGTCACCCGGACGCAACCCCGCCGCCGCGGCCGGGCTGCCGGGCGCGACTTCGGCGATGGTCATCGGGGTGCGCGGCTGCTCGCGCTTTTCGCCGACGGTCGCGAAGACGCCGAACATGATGAACGACGCGGCCAGATAATTGGCGACCGGGCCGGCCGCGATCGTCAGCATCCTCGGAAGCAAGCCTTGGTTCGGGTACAGGGCGGGGTCGTTCGGATCGACCTGCTCGTGCGGGTTCATCCCCGCGATCTGGACGTAGGCGAGAAGTGGAATCGCGCCGATCTGAAACGTTGTGTCGCTGCCGCGCGGGCGATAGCGCGCGAGGGTCGGGCCGAATCCGATCGAGAACCGCGTCACGCGCATTCCGAAGGCGCGCGCCACCAGATAATGGCCCGCCTCGTGCACGATCACCAGGGCGCTGATGCCCACGATGGCGAGCAAGATGCCGACGACGGTTTCGATGCGACCAGCATAAGGTCTCGAGCGCGGGGCGTCGAGCGCTCGGAACCGCAGCTCGGCGTCCGGCTCGGACTTGGTCTTGATCTCGGAATCGGGCTAGGACTCGGACGCGGGCCCGGACTCGGAGTCGGCTCGGAACGGCGGCCCGCGACTCAGGGCTCTCGCTCGGCCCGCTCCAAGATGCGGAACTCCACACGCCGATTGCGCGCGCGCGCCTCTTCGGTCGTCGCACGCACGAGGGGATGGCCCTCCCCGTAACCTCGCGCGAGCAACCGGTCGGGCTCGATGCCGCGTTCGACGAGCCAGCGGCGCACGCTCAGCGCGCGCCGCTGGGACAGGTCGAGGTTGTACATCTCGGTGCCCACGTCGTCGGTGTGACCCTGGATCTCGATGCGGCGCAGTTCGGGATGCCCCGCGATGGCGGCCCGGATCTGCTCCATGAGCCCGAAGCTCTCCGGGAGGATCACGTCGCTGTCGAATGCGAAGTGAATCTGCTCGCGCAGCTCGATGTGCGTGCGCTCGACGACGACGAGCTGGGGACGCCGCTCGAGCTCGCACCGCGTGTGCCCGTCGCCCTCGGCAGGGATTTCGCCCGCGCAATCGGCGGGTTCGTAGCCCTCGGCCTCGACCCGAAGGGAAACGGGGCCGGGCGCCATGCGATCGGAGACGAAGCGCCCGGCGGCATCGGTCGCCTGCGCGCCGTGATCGCGATCCAGGTAGCGTACGGTGGCTCGCTCGATCGGGACGAGGGCGCCGCGCTCGAGCACGAATCCCTGCAATCGCCCGGCGGGCGGTGGCCTCGTCGGCACCTCGACGCGCTCGACGCGCTCGACGAACCGCGTCGGCGGCCGCGGGGGCGGGGGCGACAGGTCGAACGCATAGCCCACCCCGAGCATGACGAGCCACGGCTCGTTCTGCGCGAGCTCCCGCACCGCGTGACGATACGAGGCGCCGAGCAGGCCGAGCTCCACGGCGGCGAGCGCGACCAGCCCTCGCACCGGCGGCAAGACCCGCGCGCCGAGCACGAGGTCCATCGGAAACGCGGCGACCGATGCGTCCGCGATGCAGCCGTCCTCGCCGGGCGACGGGACGCGCGCGCCGGGCGCGGCGGGCACGAAGACGCAGTCGTAGCCCTGACGGTTGACCGGGACCTGCCAACGCCACTCGACGAGCGGCCGCAGCTCGATCTGCGGAGCGAGCCACACGCTCGCCTCCGCGCCGAGCCCGATCTCGAGCGCGTCGGTGCGATCGATCGCGAAGCCCCGCCTCTCGATCCGCGTCAACAGGTGACGCGTCTCGTCCTGGACGGGTCGCGGATCGGCCAGCGCGCGATAGCGTTCGCGCTCGAGCGCCTCGACGAGCGCGGCCGAGTTGTCGAGCTCGTAGCCGAGGTTGAAGCGCAGCACGACGGGCAGCGGCTGCTCGCGCGCGGACAGATCGACGCTCGCGGCGGCTCGAACGCGCGCACCGATGGCCGAGGCGTGCACACCGAGATCGCGACCCGTCGGAAGCCGCACCGCCCCGTCGGCCGCCACCGAGAGCAGCGGCGAGAGCGGGTGGCGCACGCGCACGCCGACCGATGCGTCGCCGAGCGCGTGGAGCAACGCGGGGCGGCCCCGGGAATTGCTGTTCGAAAGAAATCGAAGTTGTGCGTGGGGTTCGAAGCGCGTTCCGCGCGCGAGCGAGACGGCGAGCAGTCCCCCCGAGTACGTGTGCGAATCGTCGGGGCCGAGATAATCGCCCGTGACGAAGAAGTCCGTCACGAGCAGCGCGCGCAGCACGTCCGGGCCTGAAGGGTGGCCGTCGACGAGGTACAGCCCGCCGGTCGGTCCGTCGAGCGTCGGCAGGGCCCGAAAGGCCCGCGCGCGATTCGGATCGCGGTCGCGCCAGTCGAGCGGCTCGAGATCCGCCTCCGGCTCCTCTGCGCTCGCGATTTCTTCGTCCAAAACGTCGTCGTTGCCGTCACCGTTCCCCCTCTCGACGGGGGTCCGGATGGGCCTGCTGCGCGCACCGGCCTCACGTTGCGGTGGCGCAGGCCGCGCGGGGCCGCTCACTTCGTCCGGCGCGTGCTCGAAGTCGTCGAAGTCGTCTCCGAGACTCCGGGACGCACCCTGACCGCGGGCCGCGCCCGCAACGCCGGCGGACGCGAGCACGGCCGCGACGGCTCGCGTGACCCACCGGCTCGCACGCACCCGGAGCACTTCACATGCAGTCTGTCAGCGCCTGCGCGCGCAGGCCACGTGCGCGCCACCTTGGAGCGAGCTCGGTTGCGGCCTCGGCCTCGGGCTCAGACTCGGGCTCGGCCTAGGACTCGGTCACGGGCCCGGACTCGGCTTCGGACTCGGGCTCGGGCTCGGACTCGGACTCGGTACGGTCCCCGGCGACGGCCCTCCGATCCGGTTCCGGGCCAGCTATCGTGTCCGCGATGCGCGTGCTCCTGTTCGCCCTCGTGTTCGCATCGTGCACGTGGACGCCGGCGCGCGCCCAGACCGATGCGCCCCCGCGTTTGCGCGTCGACCTGCCCCTCGAAGGAAGCCTGACCGCAGGCGCGGTGGTCCTGCTCGCGCTGTCCGAGACGCTCTTCAAAGACGCGCTTTCACCCGACGCGTGCCGCTGGTGCGAGCCGCCCGGATTCGACGCGGCCGTCCGGGACGCCCTGCACTGGGAACGCACGCGGCCCGCCGAGATCGCCAGCGCCGTCACGGGCTTCGTGCTCGCTCCGGTCGCCGCCTACGGCGGGCTCGCCCTGGCCGCGCACAACGCCGACCGCCTCGCGCTGTGGCCCCACGACGCGCTGATCGTGACCGAATCGGTCGCCCTCACCATGTTCGTCACCGCCGCGGTCAAGGGCCTCGTCGGTCGGCGGCGGCCCATCGCGCACTTCCGCGGTGGCGGCCTCGAGATCGGCAGCGCGCAGGAGGCCAACCTCTCGTTCTTCTCGGGCCACAGCTCGCTTTCGTTCTCGCTCGCCACGGCCAGTGCGACCGTGGCGTCGCTGCGCGGTGACCGCGCGGCCCCGTGGCTGTGGGCCGGCGGTCTGCTCAACGCCACGCTCACCGGCTGGCTCCGCATCGCGGCCGACGCCCACTATCTCTCCGACGTGCTGACCGGCGCGCTCGTCGGCACCTTGCTCGGCGTGGGACTGCCGTGGCTTCGCGTGCGTCTCGAATGAGCACGTGCATGAAGGTGCCCCATACGGTGCCCGCGCGCACCCGCGGCACGGGATTCGTCCCGGCTCCGACGCGACCGCGGCGCGCGGGGGCCCGTGCAGGACCCGCAAGCCGAGCGCGATTCGGCGCACGAGCCCGACCCCGAGCGCGCGTCCGAGCTCGCATCCTTGCTCCTCTCGAAGCAACGGATTGCCGAGCACGCCACACACGTCCTCGCGCTCGTGCAAGCCGTTCGCGATGCCGCTTCCGCGAACCTCCGTGACATCATGTCACCAGGCGAGCTGGGGGGCACCGCTCCTCCGCCCGGTCGGCTTCCGATATTCCGCTTTTCCGCCTTCGGTGCCGATCCGCCACGCGCCGAGCCACACCATGCACCCCCACGTCACCGGAGCCGACGCGTCGAGACGTACGCATTCGACATTCACCGCCCGTCGATGCGCTCCCACCATCCCGCCCGCACGCTTTGCGTGCTGGAGAACCCTCTCGTGATCGCTGCCGCCCACACCAAAAAGAAGCAGGCGGTTCTGCGAATCTCGCAGCGATACCGTACCCCCGCGGGGCCACGCAGGACGGCATCGACCTCGGATTCCTCGAACGACGTGTCCGGGCCATCGAGGAAGACAACGACGTCCTCGCCGCCGTCGGCGAGGCCGAGGCGGGCAAGTCGACGCTGATCAACGCGCGGATCGGCGAGCCGCTGGCGACGACCGACGTCCTTCGAAGCTCGCGCGGCGTCGTCGAAACCTTCAACTCCACGGACGAGTGCGTCGAGCTCCAATACGCCGACGGCCACACCGAGATCGTGCGCGATGACCCAGCACGGACGGACCTTCACGAGTCCATCGCTCATCGGGGCCGCATCGCCGCGATCGACGACCGGTCTCGGGCCATCCCGACCGCCCTCATCGACCGTTACATCGTCGAACAACGCATTCGTCCGCGTGCGCCGATTCTCGTCGAAGACCTCGAATGCACGACCCGACTCCCCTGGCAGGCCCATCGGCCCCGGATCGAGGACTACGTTCGCACCCGAAGCTGCGCCGACATCCCGTTCGGGATCCGCATCGCCCCCCTTGCCGTCGGCTTCCACGACCTGCGAATCGTCGACCCGCGCGGCGTTGATGCCCTCGGGGGCCTGCAAGATCTCACCTTTGCGTCTTTCCATCTCGGCCACGCCGTCCTGTTCGTTCATTCGCTCGACGCACCCATTGAAAAGCTCTCCTTTCCCGAGCTCGTCACGAAGCTGGCGTCCGCGCGGATCCGCGAAGCCCTCTTCCTCGTTCTCTCGCGGAGCGGTTTCAAGAGCCCCGTCGAGCGGGACGCCCACGTCGCCCACTCGGGGTCTTTGTTCCAAGCGCTCCTCAACCCGCACCGCATCGTCGCAATCGACTCGATGCAGAAGCTCGTCGCGGACGATCGGCTGCGTTTCGACTCCCCGGCGTCGCTGAAGGCTCCTCGTATGGGGCAAACCACGCACTTCAAACGTCGCTACGCCCCGAAGCGGCGATCTGTCTGATGCGCCCACGCGGTGCATTACGACGTGAAGCGCGAGCCGCCGATCCAGGCGCTCGAAGCGTTCGAAGCCGGCTCCGATCGGGACACGTTCCGTGCAGCCGCGCAGCGCGCCTCGCGCTTCCCGGTCCTCAAACGAGCACTCGGTGAGCTCGCCGCGCAGCCGTACGATGTGCAGCTTCGTGAGCGCGTGAATACACTCCCGGTCGGGTATGCGAACCGACGAACCCGCAACGAGTCCTAAATCGAGTCGCTCCGGAACACGACGTTGCCACCGCAGCCATTCAAGACTGCGATCCAGGAGCACAAAGCGAGCTTGCCTGCATGCCGACGCGGCGTCGCCGCGTTCGTCGAAACCTTCCGACGGCATCATGCGGCCCCCGACTCCGAGCCTTGCGACGACTTGAGGCTCTGCGGTCCACCGCCGAGGAGGCAATTGCAAACGCGGTGGCTCCAGGCCCAATCCGAAAGGCGCGCGTCGACTTCGCGGAGGGGTCTCGGAGCCTCCTCGAGCCGGTGGCGCATCCTCTGGCGGAGGGAATCGTCGACAAGCACAAGGCGCGCGCCGCCGAAGGGAAGCGGAGCCAACGGCGCGTTGCGCCCTGGATCGATTCGACGACCGTTCGCGAGCGAGCCATGCATGGCGCTCAGGACGCTCTCGCGAAGACGGTCGCTACGGAGGGAAGCGCGGACGCAACACCACCCCAACTCCTTCGGATCCTGCCCGATTCCGCGGTCGGGTTACTGCCTGCGGCCACGGTAGGAACGCCAATCGCTACTGGTTTGGGTTATTTCGTGGATTTCGCCGATTTGAACGTGCGGCGAACAACGACCAAGGCGGACGCGGTTCGAACGCTTCTTCCCGCGCTCGAGCTTGCCGTCGAGGGCTCGCTCGACGTCCACGTCGCATCGGCGCCGCTCGCGCTGCTGCGGCGCTTTTGTCTTCTTTCGGACTCGGGGCTCGCGGCGGCGGCCGACGAGACAGACATCCAGCGCTTCGCGGAGCGGCGCCTTCAAAGCATGCTCGCGGCTGCGCACCGCGCGCGGTGGGCGGTTCGCACCGCCGCC
>JANWZI010000200.1 GCA_025054695.1 Myxococcota bacterium
TGAACACGCCCCTCCGTCGGCATGGAAGCCCTTCCAGGGATCCCCCCCCGCGAACCCGCGCCCCCGTGGCCGCTCCGAAGCCCACTCCAGCGCGCCTCGACCCATGCATTGCGCTCCGCCACGAGCAGCGCTACGGATGCACCTCCTCCGCGACCGCCCGAGCCGGGCGCGGCGGCTCGTCCGCCGCAGCCACACAAACCGGCCAAGTGCAAGGTCGCGGCCGGACATGCGGGCATGCAGTTGTCCGACGAACTGCAACCACCCATACAACACTGAGCGACGTCGACACTCATCCACGTGCCTCGTGCGCCGTGGCCACCGTTGCCCCCCATGGCTCCATTCCGCCCGTCGACGGGATGATATCCCGTTGCATCGAACGTCCCTGAAACCATCACGGCGTCGCCATCGTATCCAGGCTCCCCCGGAACACCGCCGCCACCGTCCATCGAGTCCCTACGACACCCGCTCACGCCGTCGCACACGGGTTCCGGCGCATCGGGAGCGGACGGTGCAGCCCCTGCTGCCTGACCGTGTCCGGCGTGGATCACGACGTTTTCCAGAACCACCACGCTTTCCTCGCCGCGCACGACGAGGCCGATGCTGGACCTCCCGGACATCCCCTCGGGGGCGGGTCCCGTGAAGGGGTTCGTCGCGATCGTCAGATTGCGAAGCGTCAATCCTCCGGTCGCATTCCGAATGACCCCGCCGACCGACGTGGGCGAGGCGAACAGCGTTCCGTCGCGTCCGCGAGCGCAATCCCGACGCCAGACCGCGCCTCGCACGTCCCATCCTCCATCGATCACGAGCCCCGCGACGGGCATTTCGAGATCGACGGACTCCTCGTAGCGCCCCATGCCCACGTACACGCGCGTGCGCCCGGCCCTCGTGAGCGGCAACGCCGACGCGAGAGACCC
>JANWZI010000201.1 GCA_025054695.1 Myxococcota bacterium
GCGGGGTGCCGGGGAACGGGTTTGTGTTCGCGTGCCTGTTCGGGCTACTCGCCCCGGTCGCGCTCGAGCAGCTGCGCGCGCTCGTTCGCTCGGCGCTCGCGCTGCCCGGGCTGCAGGAGCCGCCCGCGGCCGGCCAGGCGCTGCTCGGCGACAGCCCGCCCTTGCGGGCCGCGCGCGAGCTGATCGCCAAGCTCGCGCGCACGCAGGCGCCGGTCTACATTTCCGGCGAATCCGGCAGCGGCAAGGAACTCGCGGCGCGCCTGATCCACGCCGGGGGCGCACGGCGCAAGCGGCCGTTCGTCGCGGTCAACTGCGGGGCGATCCCGGAAACGCTCATGGAGAGCGAGTTCTTCGGCCATCGCAAGGGCGCGTTCACCGGCGCCTTCCAGGACCGGGACGGGTTTTTCCAGGCGGCGAACGGCGGCACGCTGTTCCTCGACGAGGTCGCGGATCTGCCGCTCGGCATGCAGGTGAAGCTGCTTCGGGCGATCCAAGAAAAGCGCGTGCGCAAGGTCGGCGCGACGCAGGAAGAGCCGGTCGACGTGCGCATCATCTCGGCGACGCACCAGGACCTCGCGGCGCTCACCGAGGCGGGCCGCTTCCGTCGGGACCTGTTCTACCGGCTGAACGTCATCGAGCTCAAGATGCCGTCGCTGCGCGAATGCCGCGAGGACGTGCCGCTCATCGCGACGCGCATCTTGGAGCGACTGGCGCGCCAGGAGGGACAGCCGCCGCGCGCGCTGTCGCCGGCGGCGATCGAAGCGCTGAAGGCGTACGACTTTCCGGGCAACGTGCGCGAGCTGGAAAACATCCTCGAGCGGGCGGTCGCGCTCTCCTCCGGTCCGGTCATCGAGCCGGCCGACCTGCGCCTGCATCCGGGCCGCGGCGA
>JANWZI010000202.1 GCA_025054695.1 Myxococcota bacterium
CGCGCAATCGGCCTCGACCCGGCTGATCTCCCTCTTCGTCGCCATCTCCGCGACCTTCGGGATCGCAAGCGTGCTCGCGGTGAGCGTGGTGCAGCGCACCCGCGAGATCGGCATCCTGCGCGCGGTGGGCGTAAGCCGCGCCCAGGTGCGCCGGATGTTCCTGCTGATGGGAGCGCTGGTCGGGTTCCTCGGCGCCCTGCTCGGCAGCCTGCTCGCCGGAGCGCTGATCGCGGCCTGGCAGCAGGGGGAGCTCAACCGCTCCGCGCGCGGGGCCTTCGCCCTCGACTACGGACCCGGGCTGTTCCTCGCCGCGGTCCTGCTCGCGACCGTGGTCGGGATGCTCGCCGCCATGCTCCCGGCCCGGCGCGCGGCGGCGCTCGATCCGGTGGAGGCGCTCCGGCAGTGACCAGACCGGTGCTCGCGCTCCAGGGGGTGCGCAAGACCTACCGCGCCGGGCGCGCGGCGCCGCAGGAGGTGCTGCACGGCATCGATCTCGTCCTCGCCGCCGGGGAGTTCGCCGCCCTGATCGGACCCTCCGGCTCGGGCAAGAGCACGCTGCTGCACCTCATGGGCCTGCTCGACCGGCCGAGCGCAGGCGAGATCGAGCTGCTCGGCCGGCCGACCGCCGGGCTGGACGAGGAGGCGCGCACCCGGCTGCGCGGGGAGGCGATCGGCTTCGTCTTCCAGTTCCACCATCTGCTGCCCGCCTTCAGCGCCCTCGAGAACGTGATGCTTCCGGTGCTGGCGCGAAACGGCGGGCGCGCCGAGGAGGCGCTGCGCGCCCGGGCCGAGGCGCTGCTCGCGGCCGTCGGCCTCGACCGGGCGGCGATGCGGCGCCGTCCCCCGGAGCTCTCCGG
>JANWZI010000203.1 GCA_025054695.1 Myxococcota bacterium
GACGGGCGGATGTCCTGACCTTGATGGCCCATGCCCGTCGGGCACAGCGGCATCGTCCAGCTGCGGCGCTCGCAGTAGTTGTCGTGCCACGGATAGCTGTAGTTGGCTTCGTGGCACTGTCCGCCCCCGGGGCCCATGTAGCCGCCGTGGCCGTAAATCTGCGAGTTCGCATACGCGGGCGCGTCGCGGATCGGAAAGCGGATGCCCGGTGCGTAGACGTGGTAGTCTTCGCGCCCCGGCTCGTCGCCTTCGAGGTCGCCCGGAGGCGCGTACGTGAACTGGGCACGGGCGCCGACGCCCGCCAGGGTTTGCAGCGCAACGCCCAGCACAGCCGCGACCACGGCGCGACCGCGAGGGGCTCGCGCGCTCATCGCGGGGCCTCCTCGAGTCGCGAAGCAAGCTCGAGCAAGAACGCGTCCTGCGTGCAGCGCGGATCGGTCTCGTGGCGCACGCATTCGACCTCGAGGGTCCAGTCGACGCCGCGTTCGTGCCACGTGACCGAGCGAATGCCCTCGTTGACGAGGACGAGCGCGGGCACGCCGCGCACGTGGTGGCGTCTTCGCACTCGCTGGGCGTCGTGCGGGCTCGCCGTCGCGTGCACGAGCACCGTGCCGTGCAGCGAAAGGGACACATCGTCCAGCCGCGCCGAGAGCGCGGAGAAATGCTCGCCCGACGTCGCGATCGCGCGCTCCGCGTACGGGCGCGGAAGCAGCAAGAAGGGCACGCGCGCTTCGCGCACGACCTGCTGGGATCGTAGGCTCATCGCGGGAAAAGCGCTGCCGCCGAGCGGCGCCCGTGCGCCCGACCCGGGTCGAGGTGCATCGGAGGCGCAGCCGGCGGTAAGCA
>JANWZI010000204.1 GCA_025054695.1 Myxococcota bacterium
TACGGCTGCACCTTCGGCAACGAGCGGCCAGCCGCCGGCCTGTTCTACCGCTGCGTGCGCCGTTTGCTGCAATGCCGGCGGCGCAACGCCGAAGTGCAGGCCCACGCCGCTCACCCGCACGCCATCGCCCTGCTCTCCGACGTCGAGCGTCAAGGCCGCAGCGAGCCGGCTGCGCAGCGGCGATTGCTCCAGCCAGCTCTTCATCCCCCACGAGCGGCCATACTCGCGCGAGTCCGAAGCCATCAAGATGACGGTCTGCGCGGGCGTCGCGCCGGAAGTCGTTGGGGAAGGCCGGACCGCGGGCGCGCAGCCGCGCCAGCTTGGCGCGGCGCTCGGCGATCAGGAAGTTCTCGTCGCGCTCGCCGGCGGCGGCCGAGCCCTCGGCTCTTTCCATGCTCCGCTCCTCAGGCGGCATCCGGGCGGCGAGCCCCCGCCTCGAGGCCCATCTTGAGCGCCGCCTCGATGAAGGGATCGAGGTCGCCGTCGAGCACGCGCTGCGTGTCGCTGCGCTCGAGCCCGGTGCGCAGGTCCTTGATCCGGCTCTGGTCGAGGACGTAGTTGCGGATCTGGCTCCCCCAGCCGATGTCCGCCTTGCTCTCCTCGAGACGCCGCTTCTCCGCCTCGCGCTTCGCGAGCTCGAGCTCGTAGAGCTTCGCCTTCAGCATCTTCAGCGCGCGCTCGCGGTTGGCGAGGGGATTGCCGGTCGAGGGGAACTTCGGGATCGCGGCCAGCATCGCCGCCTCGGCGATGCTCAGCTCCTCCAGGGTCTTGCCGTAGTAGAAGTCGGCCGCGGCGACCACGCCATAGGCGCGATTGCCGAAG
>JANWZI010000205.1 GCA_025054695.1 Myxococcota bacterium
AGCGACTTGCGGTTTGCGGACGGCAGCGGCGAGCAGCTCTTTCGCGAGCTGCTCGGGCTCGGCCGGCCGCTGCCGCCGTTCGTGTTCATCACCGGTTACGGGACGATCGACGGCGCGGTGTCGCTCGTCAAGCTCGGCGCCGCCGACTACATCACCAAGCCGTTCGACCTGGAGCAGCTGGTCGCCCGGGTGCGCGCCCTGAGCGCCGCGAGCGCCCCGGACCGGAACGACGACCTCGGCGTCTCGCCCGCGATGCGCGCAATCCGGGCGCAGCTTCCGCGGATCGCCGCGCACGCCACCGCGCTTCTCGTCTCCGGAGAGTCGGGGGTCGGCAAGGAGCGCGTCGCACGAGCGTTCCACGAACTGGCGCACGGACGGTCGGAGCGGCCTTTCGTCGCGGTCAACTGCGGGGCGATCCCGGAGTCGCTGATCGAATCGGAGCTCTTCGGGCACGAAAAGGGCGCGTTCACCGGCGCGATCCGCACCAAGCGCGGTCTGTTCGAGCAGGCGCACGGCGGCACGCTCTTTCTCGACGAGATCGGCGACATGCCGCTCGCGATGCAGGCGAAGCTGCTGCGCGTGCTGCAGGAGCGTTCGATCGTGCGGGTGGGCGGCGAACGCGTCATCCCGGTCGACTTCCGCCTGGTGCTCGCGACCCATCGCGACCTTCGCCGCCTGGTCGAATCCGGGCAGTTCCGCGAGGATCTCTATTACCGCATCCACGTGATCCACCTGCGGGTGCCGCCGCTTCGCGAGCGGCGCGAGGACATCCTGCATTTCGCGCAACGGTTCCTCCGC
>JANWZI010000206.1 GCA_025054695.1 Myxococcota bacterium
GGAGATGACCGAGCGCCCGCACGGCATCGTGCTCGTCACCGGCCCGACCGGTTCGGGGAAGACGACCACGCTCTACTCGACGCTGAAGACGCTCGCGACGCCGGAGGTGAACGTCTGCACCGTCGAGGACCCGATCGAGATGATCGAGCCGGCGTTCAACCAGATGCAGGTGCAGCCGCAGATCGACCTCGGCTTCGCCGAGGGCCTGCGCGCGCTCATGCGCCAAGACCCCGACATCATCATGGTGGGCGAGATCCGGGATCTGG
Source organism: Myxococcota bacterium (assembly GCA_025054695.1). Classification (GTDB taxonomy): domain Bacteria; phylum Myxococcota_A; class Polyangia; order Polyangiales; family JANWZI01; genus JANWZI01. Next base: position 267 of record JANWZI010000206.1, read on the forward strand.
AGACCGCCGAGATGGCGGTGCAGGCGGCACTCACCGGGCACCTCGTGCTCTCGACGCTGCACACGAACGACGCGCCGAGCGCGATCACGCGGCTGCTCGAGCTCGGCATCGCGCCCTACCTCGTCAATGCGACGCTGAACGGAGTGATGGCCCAGCGGCTCGTGCGCACGCTCTGCCCCCACTGCAAGCAGCGCATCGAGCTGCACCGCGCAGAGGATCAGGCGAAATGGGACGCGCTCGTCGCGCCCTGGAAGGCGAACCGCCCGGCGACGATCTACAAGGCGGTCGGCTGTCTCGAGTGCCGCATGACCGGGTTTCTCGGTCGCATCGGCATCTACGAGACGCTGCTCTGCACGCAGGGGATCCGCGAGCTGGTCGCCGCGGGCGCGGATCTCGCGCGCCTGCGCGAGCGCGCCTACAAGGAGGGCATGCGGCCGCTGCGCATCAGCGGGGCGATGAAGGTCGCCGCGGGCCTCACGACGATGGACGAAGTGCTGCA
>JANWZI010000207.1 GCA_025054695.1 Myxococcota bacterium
CAGGACCCGCTGGAAGCCGAGCGTCGGCTGGGTGTCGCGCTCGTCGTTGGGCGCCAGCACCGGCACCGTCTGGGCGATCACCGCCTTCAGCTCCCGCGCGAGCAGCTCGAGATTGACGCCGACCGCGCGCAGCACCTGCGCCGCCGAAGGATTGTCGAGCAGGGCGAGCAGCAGGTGCTCGACAGTCATGAACTCATGACGCTGCTCACGCGCCTGCTTGTAGCACTGACCGATGGTGATCTCGAGGTCTTTGCTGAACATGGCACGCCCTCATCGCTCACGCCGCTCATGCCCGCTCCATCGTGCACAGCAGGGGGTGCTGGTGGCTGCGCGCGAACTCGTTGACCTGCGCCACCTTGGTCTCGGCCACCTCGCGCGTGTAGACGCCGCACACGCCGCGCCCGCGGGTGTGCACCTGGAGCATGATCCGGGTCGCGCGTTCCCGGCTCATGCCGAAGAACAGCTCGAGCACCATGACCACGAAGTCCATCGGGGTGTAGTCGTCGTTGAGCAGGACCACCTGGTACATCGGCGGCCGGTCCGTGGCAACCTTCCCCGGCTCGACCAGGACACCCCCGCCGCGTTCCAGATCGTGACGAGGCTGCCGACTCATGAGGCGATCGCTCCTGCGGAACGATGAACTCGGCCTAGAGTATAGGCTCGCCCGCGGCTTCGATTCCGTGAACGGGGCGGCGGCGCCGGTCGTCCCGGCGGAGGGCGCGCCCTCCGCCCCCATCCGGCCGCGGGAGGGACGGGGG
>JANWZI010000208.1 GCA_025054695.1 Myxococcota bacterium
CTGCAGGCCAAGCTGTTGAGGGTGCTGGAGGCGAGAGTCGTCGTCCCGGTCGGCGGCGAACGCGCGGTGCCGATTGACGTGCGCTTGGTCGCCGCGACGCATCGGGATCTCGAGAGCCTGGTGCGCGGTGGCCTCTTCCGCGAGGATCTGTTCTACCGGCTCAACGTGCTTCGCATCCATGTGCCACCGCTGCGCGAGCGCAGGGCCGACATCGTTCCGCTCGCCGAGCATTTCCTGTCGCTCGCAGCCGATCCGCCGAAGACGCTCGCGGCTTCGGCCTGCGAAGCGCTCGAGCGCCACGACTGGCCCGGCAACGTGCGCGAGCTGCGGAACGTGATCGAGCGCGCAAGCGTGCTCGCGCGCGCCGCCCTCATCGAGGCCACCGATCTCGATCTCGCATCAGCCGCGTCAGCGGATGCCCGCAAGCACGCGACCCTGCCTTCGGCGCTCGCCGCGCTCGAAGAGGCCATGATCCGCAATGCGCTCGCGCAATCCGGCGGCAACCGGGCGGAAGCCGCGCGCCGGCTCGGCATCCGGCGCCAGCTCCTCTACGCGAAGCTGCGCCAGTACGGGATCGCGTCCTGAGGCGCGAAGCTGTCCCCTCAAGGGACAGCGCCTGTCCTGCAAGCGTTCGTTTCGGCCGGCGCAAGCCGGGCTCACCGTCGGGGAATCAAGCACTTGCATCCGGCACGGGGTTTGCATCGGGTCCGGAAAACCGATTTGGAGGAGCTCCCGTGAAAACCTTCGTTTACGCGAT
>JANWZI010000209.1 GCA_025054695.1 Myxococcota bacterium
CCCCGCGCACCCCCCCCCCGCCCCCGCTTTCCCGCCTCGACGCTCGTCCGCTCGGCACGATCCTTCGTGCCGATTCATTCGGACGCTCAGTCCCGTCCCCGTTAAGGGGTTTGAGACTCCGTGGCTTGGCCGTCGAAGCCGACCCCGAGCTCGGCCAAAACTCCGACAGGCCAGGCGATTGTCGCCGGCCCCGTCGGCTGCGTCGCGACGATCGAGGCCCGAACCGGATCCGCCGCGTCCGCGTAGAGCGGCGAGCCGGCTCCGGCGCCGACGAGCCAGACCCTCGCGCGCCGATTTGCTGCGGCAGGCCTGGTGTCGACCACGACGACGCGGCCCCAGCCGCCGACGGACCGGATGGCACGGCGGATGGCCTGCGGGATCGACATCCCCTCGGCGAGGCCGGCGATCATTTCGCCCAGGCCAGCCGAGTCGGACAACGGGTGCCTGACATTGCAGACCCCGTTGTGGGCCAGCCATACGCCGGCCATGATTTCGTACGGGTGCGCCGCCTCGACTTCGTCGCCGTTTCCGGTCGTCGCCATCCTGGCGTGGATCAGGACGGTCTGATCATAGTCAGACCGGTCCGCCGCCAGGCGGACGTCGATCGGATTCGGCGTTCCGAGGCTCTTCCGGACGATAGCCTCGGAGTGGGCGAGGACGAGCGACCCCCAGCTGTCGCCGCCGCCAAGACGGCAGTTCGACGCAATCTCAGCGGAAATAGGACGAATCTTGGCCGGAGTT
>JANWZI010000020.1 GCA_025054695.1 Myxococcota bacterium
GTGCGGCGGCACATCGAGTCGATTCTACATGAGGCGCATGGACTCGGTCCCCGTGTGTCGGGCTCGGGCTCCGAATCGGACTCGGAGTCGGGCCCGGACTCGGAACCGCTCGCGGCATCGGCAACTGCCTCTGCCTCGACACCGACGTCGAGAGACGAGCTCGGAATCACCGGTCAAACCGACGCCGCGGTCGCGGCGTGTGGCCCCGACTCGTCCTTGTCGAGCACGCGGCTCGCCACGAACATTGCGGCCGTTGCGCACCACGGCGACGCGCGCCAAGGTCGCCCTTCGTGACGCACACGGGGCGCGTCGTCGGCGCGGTGCTGATCGCGCTCGTCGCGGGCGGCGCGGGCTGCGGCGAGGACGGGACGGATCGTCCGACGAGAGCAAATGGCGGTGCGGCACGCCCGTCTCCATCGCCTGCGGCGAACGTCGAGGATCCCGACGCGCGCGCGCGGCGCGAGCACGAGGCGATGCTCGATCGCGACTGGCCGCTGCACGGGCTCGTGACGGGCCTGCAGATCGTGGTGCGCGAGCGCCCCGATCCGGAGGCCCGTCCGATCGGATGGCTCCGAATCGGCTCCCGCATCCGACTTCGACCCGATCCCGTGCGCACGCCCACGTGCCAGACGGGCTGGTACCGCATTCATCCCCATGGCCACGCGTGCGCGGGCCAGGGCATCGCGGTAGACGACGAACCGCCACCGGCCGACTTCGTCGTGCGACCTCCGGCGCGAGAGCAGCCGCTGCCCTACGAGTACTGGTACGTCAAGGAAGAGGCCGTGCCCGAGTACTACACGCGGCCGTCGCGCGACGACCAGCGCGCCGCACTGGCTTTTGCCCAACGTCTGCTCGAGCTGCGGCGTAGCGACCCGACCGGTCGCAAGGCGGCGCGTCTGCTCGCAGGCGAGTTGCCCGGGGAGCCCCGACCGCCCGAAGGCGTCCACCGTTTCCTCGAACGCGGCTTCTTCGTCGCCGGCGCCGGCGTCGAGGTGCGCGCGCAGCGTCGCTTCGTTCGCACGGTACGCGGCCGCTTCGTCAAGCAATCGCAGCTCGAGCGGCGCGAGGGCAGCGCCTTCCGCGGCGTGGTGCTCGGTCCCGATGCCGCGGGGGCGACGCTCCCGGTGGCCTGGGCGGTGCGGGCGGCCCGTCCCCTGCTTCGCCGCGACCGCGCCGACGGTACGGTTCGTTTCGTCGAGGACGAGGAGGCGGAGCCGATCGCCCGGCTCACGCGGCTCGAGACGTGGGTCGGCACCCAGAACATCGGCGGCGAGCGCGTCCACGTGCTGCGCGACGCCGAGGGCCGCGAACGGTATCTGCGCCATTGGTTCGTCGCGGTCGCCGAGCGCGTCGAGCGGCCGCGCGAGGTGCGGGCCGACGAGCGCTGGGCGCACGTCGATCTGGGATCCCAGACGCTCGTCGTCTACCAGGGGGACGAGCCGGTGTTCGCCACGCTCGTCTCGACGGGCCTGCCGGGCCACGAAACACCGACCGGCCTGTTCCGGATCCGTGCCAAGTACATCGCCGACACGATGGGCGATCTGGGCGCCGATCTCGACGAGCGCTATTCGATCGAGGACGTTCCCTGGACCCAATATTTTTCGGGCTCGATCGCGCTGCATGGCGCGTTCTGGCACGGCGGATTCGGGCAGCCGCGCTCACACGGTTGTGTCAACTTGTCACCCGCCGACGCGCATCAGGTGTTCGACCTGCTCGCTCCCGCCGTGCCCGAGGGCTGGCTCGGCGTCTCCGCGGAGCCGCACTCGCCTTTCGGCCGCGGTTCGGCCGTCGTGGTGACGCCGTGAGCGGGCACGCCGCCAGCGCGCCGACCCCGATTCGGCTTTGCTTCGTGTGCCTCGGCAACATCTGCCGCTCGCCCATCGCCGAGGGTGTTTTCGGAGAGCTCGTGCGGAGACGAGGGCTGCACGCACGCTTCGTCGTCGCCTCGGCGGGGACCGGCGACTGGCACGTAGGCCATCCGGCCGACCGCCGTGCCATTGCCGCGGCCGCCGCGCGCGGCATCGACCTGCGCGCCCATCGCGCCCGGCAGTTCCGCGTGGACGACTTCGCGCGATTCGACGTCGTCGTCGCGATGGACCGCAGCAACCACGCCGTGTTGCAACGACTCGCCCGACGGCTGCCCACCCCGGCCGATCTGCGGCTGTTCATGCCGTACGTCGACGCCGCCGCGCGCGGCGAGAGCCTCGACGTGCCCGATCCGTATTACGGCGGCCCTGAGGACTTCGAACGCGTGCTCGATCTGTGCGAGTCGGGCTGCGCGGGGTTGCTCGACGCGCTGCTCGCGGAACGGCGCCTTTGATCGGTCGCGCGCGCCCGGCGCAGCATGCGCTCCAGTTCCTCGAGCACCGCGCGCACGCCGTCGCCGGTCGCGGCGCTGACGGGCCAGACGCGTCGTCGTCGTCGGGCCATTGCGGCGGCGAAGCGCTCGAATGCGTCGCGGGCGTCGGGCAGGTCCATCTTGGAGAAAGCGACCAGCATGGGCCGGCGCGCGAGCCGCGCGTCGAAGCGCTCGAGCTCGCGCATCAGCACGTCGAAATCCCGCTCGGGATCCCGCGCCGGGTCCGGGTCGACCGTGACGAGGTGCAGCAGCACGCGCGTACGCTCGACGTGACGCAGGAAGCGCAGGCCGAGTCCCGCGCCTTCGGAGGCGCCCTCGATGATCCCGGGGATGTCGGCGATGACGAAGCTGCGCTCCGGGCCGAGCGAGACGACGCCGAGGCTCGGCACGAGGGTCGTGAACGGATAGTCCGCGATCTTGGGTCGCGCGCGCGAGACGGCCGCGACGAACGTGCTCTTGCCGACGTTCGGGAAGCCGACGATGCCCACGTCGGCGAGCAGCTTGAGCGAGAGTCGGATGCGCCGGTGCTCGCCAGGCTGGCCGGGCTCGGCCCGCCGCGGCGCGCGGTCCGACGGCGTCGCGAAGTGGATGTTGCCGCGCCCGCCGCGGCCGCCCGCGGCGACGACCACCTGCTGACCATGAGTGACGAGATCGGCGAGCAACGCGCCGCTGTCCGCGTCGAAGACCTGCGTTCCCGCGGGCACCCGCACCCGTTCGTCGCGACCCGAACGGCCGTACTGGTCCTTGCCGCGACCGTGCTGCCCGCGCTCGGCCTCGATCCGCGGCCGGTATTGCAGATCGAAAAGGGTTCCGAGGCCCTCGTCGGCAACCAGGATGACCGATCCGCCGTGGCCACCGTCGCCCCCGGAGGGTCCCCCGAGCGGTCGGTAGCGTTCGCGACGAAAGGCGATGCACCCGTTGCCACCGTCGCCGCCACGGACTTCGAGAACGACCTCGTCGACGAAGTGCACGCGCCGACTGTGACGCGGACGGGGTAGTCCGTCATGTGCGAATCTCCTGGCGAACGCGCGCGCCGAAGCGTGTCGAGCCCGAGACCGAGCCCGAGTCCGAGACCGAGCCAGAGTCCGAATCCGAGTCCGAAGACGAGGCTGAGTCCGAGACCAAGCCGGAGTCCGAGGCCGTGACCGATCCCGAGCGTGATCCCGAACCCGAGTCCAAGACCGAACCCAATTCGGATCCCGAGTCCCCGCCGCCACCGACACCCGCGATTGGCGACGTCGCTCGATGCGTCGCCGGCTGCGTCGGGCCCCATCGCTTCGTCCATTGCGGCGTCGATGACACCATCGGGACCCGCCTCGAGGTGGCTCGCGTCATCGTCCATCGCGTCCATCGACCCGTCGAGGTCGCCGGCATCCGGCGGCGTGCGCGCGTCCAAGGGGGGCGAACCGACGTCGAAGACGCCGGCACCGTCGGCGAACACGCCGGCGTCGCGCGGAGCACCGCCCGCATCTCCCGCGATCGGAGGGTCGGGCTGTGGCGAGCCGAAGCAGCCGCCCAGCACGACGATGCAGATCCACGGGATCGCCGCGCGCCGCATCCCCACGACCGCAGCATGTGCGCGGCGTCGGCCGCCGACAACCCGGCGGCGTGGGCAGGTCACGGCACGGCCAAGCTCCGCGCCGGCAGCACCTCCATCCGCTCCGGCGAGCCGGCGGGGTAGGCCACCGCGGCGAGCCCCTCGAAGCGGCCGGCGGCCAGCCACCGCAGCGGCAACGAGACGACGTGGCGCTGGCCTCGCTCGAGCGGCTCGAGCCGCAGACGCACGAAGCCCTCGCGTCGAGCGCTCGCCTCGACGACCGCGTCGTGCTCTGCGAGCTGCGCGACGAACTCTTCGTCGAGCGCGGCCGCGGCGGGAATCTGGATCTCCACCACGGGTTCGGCGGTGCGCTCGCGCGCCTCGACGGCGATCTCGAACGCGCCGCCGGTCGCGCGCGAGCCCGAATCGCCGGCGATCTCGACGTGCAGCGGACCCGTGCGTCGTGTGAACGGCGTGCCGAAGACCGTCTCGAGCCGCGCGACGATTGCCCCGGACCCCGCGGCAACTCGCGCCTCGAGCGACCGGCCCGCGGCGACACCGACGAGCGGCACGACGGCCGCGCCCGCCGCCAGATCGACCGTCGTCGTCCGGCCGTCGAGCGTCACACGTGCCGTCGTCGCCGCCGGCCCCATCACGCCGTAGACCCCGGCCGCGAGCCACCAGAACAGCGGCTCGCCCCCTGCGCGCGTCAACACGTGCTCCCGATCGACGGCCCGCCGGACCAGCCGCGCGGCGAGCTCCGCGTGCCCGATCTGGTGCGCAGCCAGTGCGAGGGCGAGCGTCGCGGACAGTTCCTCGAGCTCGCCCGTGCGCTCGCGCGAGACGACGTACGCTGCGCCAGCACGCGTCCGGCGTACGTGACTGCGTACGACGCGCTCGAACATCGCGCGTCCCATCCCGTCGCGCGGGTCGAGCAGTAGCAACGCGGCGGCGGAACGCGCGAGCACGGCGCCGTCGTCCTGACGCTCGCCGAGGTGTCGTCGCATTTGGGACATCTGGTCTCGGAGGTAGTCGGCGAGCGGGTCGTAGGGCGTCTCGGCGGTACCGTCGGCCGGATCGAGGGCCACGCCGGAGGCGCCGAGCGCGACGAGCTGCACCGCCGCGGTTCGGATCGTCGCGGCCACCGGGTCCGGATCGCGCAGCGGATCGAGATGGGGCAACGCGGAAACCGCGCGAAGGCGCGCGAGCTGAACGCTCTCGTCGTCTCCCATGCCGCTCCAGGCGCCGATCGCGCACGCGGTCGACAATACGGGCTCGGCTCCGCCGACGTCGCCGCCTCCCGACTGCCTGCGAGCGAGCGCAGCCGCCACGTCCGCGGCGGGTCGGCGTCCGGACAGCACGTCCGCCCACGCAAGGAGGGCCGGATCGGAATGCCGGACCTCGGCGAGGTCGGGATCGTCGGCGAGCGTCCGCGGAGTCAGCAGGACCAGGCGTCCGACGGGGGTACGCGCCTCCTCGGGCACTTCGAGCGAGCCATTCCAGCGCTCCGTCAAGAGCGCACTGACGCGCCGCCGAATCGGGTGCAGGCCGGGTTCGATCCGCATCTCGTGCGTGATGCGGCGCACCGGCGTCCCGTCGGATTTGAGAAGCTCGACCACGAGCCTGGCGGGCCCCACCGGACGCGTGGGCTCGACGATCATCGACGTGGTCGCGGTGCGCTCGGGTCGAGCGTCGATGGGCTCGTCGAGACCACGTACCGACACTCCGTCGCCGGACGCGCGTATCCGTAGCCGTGCCGGTGCCCGTCCCGTCTGCACGATCCGGAGCTCGAGCGTCGCGGGCTCCCCGGCTCGAATGCGAGAGGGCCAGTTCGCGTCGATGAGCAGCGTGTGTCGGGACCGCCACGTCTCGAACGCCACGGCGAGCTCGCCGTCCACGTTCCACGCCTGCGCGACGAGACCCCATCGTCTCGGCTCCTCGTCGAGCTCGAGTGACGTCTCCAGTTCGACTTCGTCTCGATCGATGCGGGCGAGTCGCCGAAGCCCCCCCGCGACCGACGCCGGTCCCCACGCCGGCTCGAACGGATCGGCAGGCTCGGGCAGCGGTGGGGGTACCGCCGCGTCCGTCGGGGGTTGCGCCGCCTCGGTCGGATGAGGCGCAGGAATCGGCATGGGGCGTTGCGCGAACAGATCGCCCAGCATTTCGGCGGTGACGCGGGCCAGATCGACTCCTTGCAGGCGCGCGACCAGGGCCTGCTCACCGACGGCCTCTGCGTAGGCCCCGGGTCGAAGCACGCGCGCCGTCGGGTCGCGCAGGTCGTCGGGTGTCCCGAAACGGCCGTCGGGGCCCGCCGAGACGATCTCGTAGCCGGCGATGGGCTGCATGCGCAGGGCGCCCTGGCGCGGCGCGCTCGCGGGCCGCAGCTCGAACGGCCGGCCCCAGCCGTCGACGAGATCGCGCGCGGTCACGTGGCCAGCGACCGGCGTGCGGCCGTGTGGAACGGGACGCACGAGCTGTCGCAGCCACTCGGAGGGCGAGCCCGACCACGTCCAGTCGAGGTCGAGCGCATGCTCGAGCGCGATCGCGCGCAGCGCGACGAAGAGGCGGAACAGACGCTTGCGCGTGATCCGCCGCGCCACCGCATCGAAATCGAGCGCGGGATCGAGCGCCTGCAGCTGCCCGAGCGTCAGCGGCTCACCGCCGAGCCCCGTGGCCCCCTCCTCGCCGAGGTCCGCCGACGGGCTCAGCATCTCGAGCAGCCGCGGATGCAGCACGCGACGGCCGGCGCGCACCATCGAGACTTCGTCGAGGCGGTCCGGAATCGCCTCCTCGACCCGCGCTTCGAGCGCCCGGAGCACGAGTTGCAACCGCCCCTGGACGAAACGCGCCCTGCGGCGCCACGGATCGCGCAGGATGGCGCGTGCCCATCCGTCGTCGGACGGCGCGGGGGACGGCACCAGACGTCCGTCGCGCAAGACGGCCGGAGCGAGCGCGTCCGGCACGGAGTGCCTCGCGAGCCAGGCCCGCAGCCACGACTCCGACGGCGGCCAGCGCAGCCCACGCTCGAGCGCGTCGAGGCGCGCGGTGCCGATCCCCAGCCACGACGGCAGCTCGTCGCCGATCCGGTTCCACAGCGCGCGTGCGGCATCGATCGGCATCGCTGCGACGGCGAGGCTCGCGCCACCGAGGTGGGCCGTCCGCAGCCGGGCGCTTGCGGATTCGGGCCGCACCTGGACGGCCAGCTCGGCGTCGGGCCATCCGACCCAGGCGATCCACGTCGCGCCGCGCACCTCGTGCTCCTCGGCGCCGACGAGCGGCCTGGCGCGCACGATCAGCGGCCCGCGCGCGTCCGCAGGCACGGCGACGTCGATGAACGTTCGTTCCGGAGCCAGGCGCGTGCTCGCGAGCGGCAGCGGCCCGCTGGAGGTCCATGCGAACGTCTGAACGACGAGCGGCAAGCGTGCGACGGCAGGCGCGCGCAGCACGTCGATGCGGGCCGTCGCGCCCGGGGTCCAACGCACCGAATCGCTCCGCAGGCGCACGAGCGTGTCCGCATCGACCGGCGCGCACAACGCCTGTTCGCTCGCGCGCGCGCCGTCCCCGATCCGCAGCTCGAGATGCGTGGCCGCATCGCCGCCGCAGCGGTCTTCGAGGTCCGCGGCCGCCTGCCGCAGCGGAGGCAGCTCGAAGACGGCGATTCCGCTCGCATCGGTCGTCGTGCGCACGCCTTCGGGCGGCAGACGTGGTCCGCGTAGCTCGACCGGAACTGCCGCTTCCGCCATCCGGCCGTCGATGCCGACGACCACCGCGTACAGTCGCGACGGCAGGCTCGGCGACAGCGCGCCACCCTCGAATCCCACGGAGGCCACGTGCGCGACGCGTGCGACCCGGAGCACCGCGTGCCCCGACGCTTCCCCGTGCACCGGATGACGCACCGTGACGGCGAGCGACTCGTCGTGCCACAGCCCGCCCGGATCGCCGGCGCGCGCCTGCACGCGCGCGCGGCCCTGCGCGTCGGTCGCGTGGCGTACGGACCGGCCGGTCGCGGGATCGGGCCAGTCCAAGCGCGCGCCTTCGACCGGAAGCCCGGCCTCGTCGTGGACCCGCACGTCGACGTCGACGAGCTCGCCCGGCGACGCGATCGGCCGCGTCGGAGCCACGACCACCGTGATGCCGCGTCGAACGGGCGGATCGACCTGCACGCTCGCCATCGCCTCGACGCGCCGCTCGCCCTCGCCGTGGCGCGCCGTCACCGTGACCGTGCCGCGGTGGTCACGCGGGATGCGGAAGCTGACCGCGAACAGCCCCGCAGCATCGGTGCGAGCCCGTCGTCGGGCGCGCAACGGTCGCCCGTCGGCATCAGTCGGCTCGACCTCGACCGTGGCGTCGGCGAGCGCTCGTCCGTCGCTGCCGCGAGCGAGCCTTCCGAGCACGTCCAGCCGCCCGCCCGGCAGGATTCGGTTCTGGACGGCGTGCACCCACAGCGAAGCGGCCGGTTCGATGGCGATCTCGGTGTCGAATCGCCGCCGCACCCCCGCGCGCGTACGTGCTTCGATTTGTACGCGCACGGCTTCGGGCGCGTCCTCGGGTATGGCGAGCTCGAGCAGCGCGCGGCCGTGCGCGTCCGCTTCGACGTCGGAAACGACGCGCATCGGATCGAGAGAGCTGGTCAGCCGGATCCGAGCCGACGGGCTCGGCCGCAGATCGGTCGCGCCGACGACGTCATAGACGGTCACGAGCCAGCGTGCCGTGCCACCGCGCGGGGCGCGCCGGCTGCCTTCGAGGGCGACGTCGACGCCGGTGACGGCGCCCGGCGGAACGGGACGACGCGTGGCGCCCGGCTGGGCCTCCGCGTTCGAGATCGCGATGTCGGCGAGCGCGAGCAGCGAAAGCACCCGCATGATGCAACGCGTCATGGCGTCACCCCGCTCGATCGCAGCCGTCCGATGCATCGGACGACGCCCGGTACACCGCCGCGGCCGGTTTCCTCCGGTATCGGGCATGGAATCGGAATGGGTGGCGGCGTCGGGACGGGTCGTGACGTCTCGTGCTCGGCCTCCTCGAGCTCCGGCCCCTCGTCCGCCACCTCGACGAGGCGGCTGGGGACCACGGCCGTCGGTCGGACGTCGGGTGGCAGCTCCGACGCGTCGTCGAACACCTCGACGCCGAGCCCGCGCAACCGCCCACCGACGCTCCAGCGCAGCGGCAAGGCAAACCGCACGAATCCACCGGGGGGCAGCGGCCGCAGAAAGATCCGGAGCGTACGCCCCTCGACCACGGGCGCGGCACGACCCATCGACGCGAGCCGCTCGCGCGCCTGTCCGTCGAGCTCGGCCCCCGCAGGCAGGTCGATCTGCACTGTGGGCCGCACGAGCAACCGCGCACCCCGATTCTCGACCCGCACCGCGACCCCAGCGCGCCGGTCGCGTGCTCCGATAGGCCCGTCGAGACTCACCGCGATGGGCGCCGCCCGCGTCACCGAGGCCGACCACGGCATTCCGTAGCGAAGCTCCAGACGTGCGAGGGCCACGATGCCCGGTCGCATTCGGAATCGCAGTCGGTGCGGCCCGGGCCTGCCAAGTCCTTCGAGGCTCACTGACCCGCTGCCGAGCGCGAGTGGGACGCGCACGTCGCGACCGTCGACGTGCAGGCCAATGGCCTCCGGCTCGCCACGGACCAGAAGCGCGAGCGCCGCCGAGGCGAGCGATCGCTCCGGCAGCGTAGGGTCGGTCTCGGCGACGGGTTCGCCGGGACGCGCGAAACGCAGCAACGCGCGCAGGGCAGCCATCGACGCGTCGGGATCACCGAGGGCGGCACGGGCGAGCGCGAGCAGCGCCGTGGGTCGGAGGGGCCCGTTCTCGGCTTGCGAGTCGTCGAACGGCTCGAGCCAGGTCTCTTCGCCTGCCTGCAACGCGTATCGGTCGACGCGGCGCAGCAGCTCACGAGCGCGTGCGGTCGCCCGCGACTCGAGCGGCCCGACCAGGGCGAGCGCAGCGGCGGCGGTCACCCATGCCAGGGGCTCTTCGTGCACGGCGGCCGCGCCGCGGGCGATGGCTCCGGCGAGTCGCGAGACCAGGGCGGCGAGCTGCCCCCGAACTGCGGGTCGCCGATCCGCGTGACGCACGGCCGGCGCGAGCCACACCAGACGCTCCGCGTGCCACGACACCGACCCGGCATCCGCGATGTCCTGAGGATCATCGCTCGCCACGAGTCGGAGCGCCGCCTCCAGATGCGCGTCGGGGACGTGGGGCACGCTCCAGCCGATGCCCACGGCCAGCGCGGCGTCGTTCAGGTCCACCTCGTCCGGCGCTTGCTCGGCGCGCGCGAGAATCTCGGCGGCCAGGGACGCATCGTGCGAGTTCGGGCCGCGATGCGTCATCGCGCGATACCAGGCCTTGTGCAGCGTACCGTTCGCGGTCCCGTCCCCGTGCTCGGCGAGGCCGAATAGGGTACCACCGGTCGACACGGTCAACACCCCCGGCCCACGTTCGGAAGCCTGGGAGGGCGTCTCGAAGTCCAACACGCTTCCGTCGCGCACCAGCGCCTGCCGCTCGACACGCACGAGCCGCGCATCGGGCAGCGCGCGCAAGGGCCGGCGCACGGCGTCCAAGGGCCGCCCGTCGGACGCGTCGACGGCGCGCAGCAGGATCGACCCCGAGCCGGCAGCACCGATCACGACCTCGACGATCGCGTCCACCGACTGCGCGGCTGCGAGCGAGACCACCGAAGGGCTCGAGACCGTCGCGGACAGACCTCCTTCGGGCACGATCTCGATGCGAAGCTGGCGCGGCCGCGCGCCGTGGTTGTGCACGCGCACCGGAATTCGCAGGGCATCGCCAACGGCCGCCAGAGGTGGAATCGGCGCGTCGATCTCGATCTCGCGCTCGACCCGCAGCTCCGTGCTCGCCGTCGTTCTCCATCCCGACGCCGTCCAGCCGATGGCCTCGACGCGGTACGTGGTGAGCGCGTCGGCGAGCGGAACCTCGACCGTGGCTCCGGCGCCGGGCTCGAGCACGACGGCGCCGGAGAAGAAGAGCGTCGCGGGGAAGCGTTCGCGGACGATCTCGCCGGCCGCCGCGAGCGCCGAGCCGGAACGCGGCAAGCGGCCTCCGCCCGTTCTGCGTTCGCGGGCGTCCGCATGAGACTGGCCGGCGCGCAGGCCACCGGGCGGGGGCGCCGCAGAGACTTGGGGAGCGCGGTACACACGGCCGCGCCCCGCGCCGACGCCGCCGCCACGACCCACCGTTCCGAAGCTCTCCATCGCGATGTCGGCCACCGCTCCGCCTCCGCCCGCACTGGTGCCACGCACGCCGAGCCCCCCCTCGGCGTCGGCCTCGCTTTCGGAGGCGCGCACGCCCGTCGCGGTGCGCTCCGCCTCGGCATCGAGCCCCAACGCGTCGTAGGCGGCGCGCATCGCCTCGAGCGTGCGTGGCCCCGGTGCGAGGGTTCCGAGCGCGCGGATGAGCGCGTCCTCCCCGCTACCCACCGAGTACGGCGTGCCAGCCGGTACGGCGCGAGCCCAAGGGTCGCGCACGTCGTCGGTGGTGCCCGGGCGGCCATCGGGGCCCGGCGAGACGAGCTCGTAGCCCGGAGCGAGCTCCGAGAGCACGAGGCGAGGCCGCGCCGTGGTGCGACGCAGGACGAACGAGCCGCCCCACGGGTCACGCAGATCGGCGGGCCGCAGCATCCCCTTCCGCACCATCCAGCCGAGCCAGCGCTCCGGGGGCTCGGCGCGCGCGACGGATGCCGTCTCTCGGTTCGCCGGATCGCCGAATCTCGCCAAAGCCACGATCAGGCGCACCAGCCGACGGCGCGCGACGCGCCGAGCCGCGGCCGCGAACGAGAATCCGAGCTCCGCGTCCTCGAGCATCGCGAGCGTCAACCGCTGCCCACCGAGTGCCCGGGCGAGCTCGTCGGCCAGACGCCCACGTCGCACGAGCTCCTCGATGACGCCGGGCTCGAATCCGACCCAGCGCTCGCCCACGCGACGCACGATCCCTTCGGCGAACCGCGGATCCTCGACGGCACCCTCGAGGGCCTGTTCGAGGGCCATCATCGCGGGTACCAGACCCCGGCGCAGCAGTTCGTCGCGCAACGCGACCGGATCGCGAAACAGTCCGGCGCCAGTGGGGACGCCGTGGCGCGGGTCGTGGTCGGTCGCCGGGCTGCCCCACGGGGGCGGCTCGATGGGAGGCGGACCGGGAGGCACCGCGTCGGGGCCGAGGGCGGCCGCGAGTGCGGCGCACAGCAGCGTCTCCGCGTCCCGCGTCGTCGGATCGGTCACGGCCGCCTGCAATCGTCCGTCGAGCCACGGCAGCGTCCACGGCTCTTCTCCCGCGTGGGCCGTCAGATCGCGCGCGACCAGGGCGACGAAGCCCGCCGCGCCGCTGCTCGTGCTCACCGAAACGCGCGCGCGCTCGCGCACCCGCCAAGGTTGCGTACCCGCATCCAGCCGCAGCGCGAACGCGTCCACCGGCCGAACCAGCACCCCGTCCAGCGCTCCCGCTCGCACGATGCGGCGGCTGCGCTCGTCGGCGCGCGGCAGCGAACCATCCGTCGGCCAGTCGAGCGGTCGCGCCCTCACGATCACCAGCCCCGTGACGGTCTCCGGCAATCGGAGGGTAACGAACGAGCGCCCTGGCGTCGGCGTGAGCACGCCGACGGCCACGGGGCGGACGGGTGCGAGCGCTTCGACGATCACGGGACGGCCTCGGGCCTCGGCCGACGTGAGGACATCGACGGTGATCGTTCCGCCGGGCGCCACGACGCTCTCGCGAATGCGCGGCGCGAGCACGGCCTCCGGAGCGACGGCCACGCACGCACGCCCCACGGCGCCGTCGCGGTCGCCGACGCGCACCTCGACGACCGTAGCCGGACGCCCTTCGCAGCCGGCGCCGCCGTGCGTCAGTCGTGCGGCAGCTCCTCGCTCGACGCGCACCGGCACCGCGAGCAGGCCGTGCGCGTCGGTGGTGCGGCGGACGGTGCCGCCGACCACAGCCGATCCTGACACCTCGACGTGGGTTCCCGCCGGCGCGGGGCGCCCGAGCGGGTCGCGCAAGAGCACGTACGTCTCGGTCTCGACCTCCGGTACGAGCGCGCCGTGTCGCGGCGTCGCCTCGACAATCCAGTCTGAGCGCGACAGCACGTACGAGGCGCTCGTCGTCAGCCGCCCATGGGCGGGGTGACGCACGACGACCGACAGGTCCCGTGGCTCGCTGCTCTCGCCTAGCAGCAGACTCGGCGCGTCGAGCTCGAAGCTCGCGACCCCCTGCGCGTCGGTGTGTACCTCGAGCGTGCCGGCTTCGTCGTCGGAGGCGCGCAGCGAAACCACCGCGCCGGCGACGGGCGCACCGGAGGGCGCGCGCACGGTCACCGTTCCGCGCAGCTTGCCTCCCGGCCGCACGACCGTCGTGTCCAGGTGGACGTCGACGAGCAATCGCTCGAGCGTGCGGCGGCCCACGTCGAACGCGACCGTTGCGGCGAGCTCGGGCGTCGGCCGGAGCCATTCCGCGTGCAGGGTCCAGCCGCCGTGCGCTGCGCCCGCGGGCAGCGTGAAGCGATGCGAGACGGCACCGGACGGCGAGGTAACGCGCTCGGCCACTTCGACGTCGCCTCCGTTCGGATCGCGCAACACGAGCCGCAGCCGTCCGTCACCGATCGGACGGCCATCGGCGCGGCGCGTGAGCAAGGCGAGCACGTGCACCGGCTCGCCCGGCTCGTACAGTCGGCGGTCGACGAGAAGCTCGAGGCGAGCGCCCGGAGTCGGAACGACGTGGAAGTCCCACGAACGTCCCGGGTCGCCGCCGGCGCCGCGGTCGAGGTGGACCTCAAGTCGAAGCGGGTGCCGGACGTCGGACGGCACGGAAAGCTGGGCCTCGAAGTAGCCCTGCGCGTCGGCCGTCGCCTCGCCCGTGGCCCAGGTGACGGGCTGACCGTCGCCACCGTGGCCGAGCAGGCGCACCGTCACGCGCGCTCCCGGCAGCGCGCGCAGATCCGCGAGCCCGACCACCTCGAGCGAGCGCCCCGCGACCAGGAACGGCTCGCCGGCCACGATCTCGCCGTGCCCCGTCAGCAGCAGCTCGTAACCGCGCGCGACGTCTGCACTCTGGGCGGCGAGAGCGCCGGGCGTGACGGCGGCCGCCAAGAGCGTCAGACAGCACGCCCACGGGACGAGATGCGACGGGGCTCGGATCGAGCGGAACGCGCGTGTCTGCAGCATGCGGTCGAGGTCTCGTGCGAGAAGTGGACTTGGGGTAGGGCCGCCACCGTGGGTCGGAACGCATCCGGCGCGCCGTAGCGAGCGCGGGCGGCGCGTGCCGCGTTGGACAGCGGCCGACGGCGACGGTTTCGTGCTGGCCGGAACGAGCGCTTCGTTCGTCGCGCACGATGCCACGAACGGGTGCGCTCCGACCAGAGGCTCGTGCGCGGGGTCGCGCGGGCTCAACGACCGAGCGCCGCAGGCAGCAGTAGCAGCAGCTCGCCCCGGGGGTCGGTCGTCGCGCGTGCCACCTCGACGCCCCTCGGCGGCCCTGCGTCGGATTCGTGCAGCACCCAGACGCGCACCTCGGCGCCCCCGAGGGAACCGTCGGCCGATCGCAGGCGGCCGCCGACGGGAACCGGGGCGGACATCGCGACTTCGTGGACCAACGCGAGGTCGGCGCGCGTGGCCAGATCGGGCACGACGTGCCACGGGAAGCCCGAGTCGGGGGGCGGTCGCACGGTCACGTCGTACGCGCCTGCATCGAGATCCGCGCGGAACGCCCCGCTCCGATCGGTGACGACCGTTCGCGAGCGATTGAACCGCGCCGCGGGTACCTCGGGAAGAGGCGTGCCGCGCGCGGCGGCGTGAACGGTGGCGTCGGCGAGCGGCCGCCCCCCTGCCGTGACGCTTCCGCCCAGCCGGGCCGCGCGTGGCAGCGTGAACAGCTGACCGCTCAGCTCGCCGGTCGCCGGCCTCTCGATGCGAAGCGATTCGACGAGGACCGCGTCCGCGCTGCCTCGCGCCTCGTCGCGGGGAGCCGGGGGCGTGACGACGACCTCGTAGCGCGCGGGCAACAGCATCGCCTCGAAAGAGCCATCCGCGACGGTCGTCGCCATCGTCCGGAACGAGCCGCGGACGCCCGTGTCCGAGTCGTGCAGCTCGGCCACGAGCTCGACCGTCGCGCCGGCGACCCGCTCTCCACTCGCGCGCTCGACGATGCCCGCGTAGCGAATCGGTTCGAGACGGGGCACGAGCACGCGCACGCCACCGGTCTCCGGTTCGGCGATCAGATAGGCGGGATCGACGAGCATGGTCGGGAACAGCGGCCGTTCGGGACCGCCGTTGAGGCGCAGCAGGAACGAGGACGCCGCATCGGCCGAGGTGAGCCGAATCTCGAACGAACCGCTCGAGCCCGGCGTGACCGAGGTGATCGCGGTGGACGAGAGCAATTCGCCCGCGGCGTCGACGGCGCGCACCTGCAGCCCGCCGAGCGGCACGCCGTCCGCGTCGACGACCACGCCGCGGATCGAGACGAGCTCGGCCGGCCAGTCGAGGTCGAGCCGCGCCGCCGTTCCTCCCGTCGGAATGCCGATGCGACGGCGCAGCGGCGGCAGCACCGCGGCCTGTTCTCCGGTCGGCTCGACGAGGACGTCGTAATCGGCGCCCGCTGCCACGCGAAGCTCGTAGTCCGCTTCCCGCTCGTCGGCGGCGAGCAGTGCGGAGGCACGCGGTGGAGCCTCGAACGAAAGCTCGGGCGCGCCGTCGAACGGGGGCACCCGACGCAGGCGGACACGCGCGGCGACGCGCTCGCCTCGGTATCGCGTGGTTCCGAACACCGTCACGATGGGCGGCAGCTCGGGAAGGTCCATCCATCCCTCGGCGGCCACCTCGAACGGGCCGACGAGCCAGGCGGCGTGATCGCGCCCCTCGGCCGCCGCGACCGTCAATAACACGCGCATCGGCCGCTCGGGCGGGCGGACGCACATGCCGAGCTCGCGATCGCAGCGCAGCCCCCCGCTGCGCTCGCAATCGTCGTCCGAGCCACAGCGGTTCTCGACCCGTGCGTCGACGTCGACGACGAGGCTGCAGCCCGCGGCGAGCCACGCAGCCGTGATCGGAGCCCATCGGCCCGGCTGGCGACGCGTCGTCGTCGGTCTGAACCGGCCCGTCATCGGCAGTTCTCCAGGGGCACGCTCATGACCGTGTCGTCGACGACGCCGATCCACCAGAACGCGCGGTCCGACGGGGCCGGTCGGCCATCCCGCATGGCGGGAACCCCTGGCGCGGCGAAGTCTTCCGCGACGAGCACCTCGATCCGATGGCACGACCCAGCCGGCCCGAGCTCCTCGTCCTCGATCACGATCTCGACGGGCGAGGTGACCGGACCGAACTCGACGAAGCCGTTGCCCGGGTCCGCCCCCGGACGGTCGTCGCGGTCGAGGAATCGCTGCCACTCGTTGCGCGCGCCCGCGGGCTCGTCGATCACCTCGAAGCAGAGCACCTTGCGCGGGTCCGGCCCGTCGCGGTCCAGCGGCGAGAGCACCGCGTCGACCGGCTCTCCGGAGGCACACCGGACGATGGTGGGGCGGGCGTCGACGGGCTCGGCGACCTCGATGGGCTCGGTGACCAGGCAACCGCAGGCGAAGGCGGACGGCAACACGGCCGTCCACACGTGCGGAGCAACCGTCGGGCCATGCGTACGCAGAACGGTCACGTGGCGCAGATCACGAGGAATTTTGCACGTCGAGGGCCATCCCGCCCGTCGAGACCGCGACAGCGCTGTCCGACCCACGGAGCGAGCGGCTCACTCCATGGTCGGCTCGGGCGGGTCCGGCTCCCGTTCCAGATAACGGAAGATGGTCCGGGGATCGACGCCGAGGTCGTGGGCGGTCTTGGTGCGGTTGCCGCCGTTGCGCTCGAGCACTTCGAGCACGTAGCGGCGCTGCCATTCCTCGCGCGCCTGGGCGAGGGGCACGACGGTCCGCGCACTCGCCGGGCCGAGCTCGAGATCCTCCGGACCGACGAGGGTGCGCTCGCAGAGCACGACGGCGCGCTTGATGCGGTTCTCGAGCTGGCGCACGTTGCCCGGCCAGTCGTACTGCCGGATGGCCTGCAGCGCGTGCGGCGTGAAGCCCTTGACGCGGCCGCCGTACTCGGCCGCGTAGCGCGCGAGCAGGTACTTGGCGAGCACGATGACGTCCTCGCCGCGCTCGCGAAGCGGCGGCAGGTGGATGTTGACGACGTTGAGACGGTAGTAGAGGTCCTCGCGGAATCGCCCTTGCCGGATCTCCTCCTCGAGGTTGCGGTGGGTGGCCGCGATGACGCGGATGTCGACGGGCTCGGGGCGGGTCTCGCCCACCTTCGTCACGACGCGTTCCTGCAGCGCGCGGAGCAGCTTGACCTGCAGCGCGATCGGCATCTCGCCGATCTCGTCGAGGAAGAGCGTACCGCCGCTGGCGGCCTGGAATCGCCCCTGACGCGTGGCGACGGCCCCGGTGAATGCGCCGCGCACGTGCCCGAACAGCTCGCTTTCCATGAGCGTTTCGGGAATCGCGCCGCAGTTGACGACGACGAACGGTCCCCGGGCGCGCGCGCTTCGAGCGTGGATCTCGCGCGCGATGAGCTCCTTGCCCGTTCCCGTCTCACCGGTGACGAGCACGTTGACGTCGGTCGGCGCCACGCGCTCGATGCGCTTGAAGACCTCGACGAGGGCGGGTGAGGTGCCAACGATCTCTCCGAACTTGCGGCTTTCGAGCCGGTCGGCGAGCGCGTCCCGATCCGAGCGGAGCTCATCGAGCAGCAGCGCGTTCTGCAGCACGAGCGCGCCCTGCGCGGCGAACACGGTCATCACCTCGAGGCTCGTCTGCTCGAACAGCGAGCGCACGTCGTCGTTGCCGACGTAGATGACCCCGAGCAGCTGCCCGCGGGCGATGAGCGGCGCGCACATCACGGAGCACAGCTTCAGATTCATCACGCTCTCGCTCGACCGGAACATCGTGTCGTGCAGGGCGTCGCTCACGATGAGCGGCCGCTGCGTCTCGACGACGTGCCGCAGGATCGAGTCCGAAAGCTGCGACAAATCCGCGAGCAGATTCTGCTGCTGGACGTTGCGGGCCACGCTGATGTGCGGAACCCCGTCGCGGAACAGGATGACGAAGCCCTTCTGGGCTCCCGTCACCTCGATGACTGCGTCGATGAGCGCTTCGAGCTGCTCGCGGATCGTGCGCGCCCCGGACAGTCGTTCGCTGAGCTCCGCGAGCCGCCGCATGCCCTCGAGCTGGCGGGCAATCCGCCGGCTCGCGTCGTCCTCGTCGGCCGGTGTCGACTCCTCGAAGATCGAGAAGCGGAGCTCGACGTCGCCGACCGCGATACGGTCTTGATGGAAGATCTTCGTGCGGCGGCGACGCTTGCCGTTGACCTCGATGGGGGCGTCGGCGTCGGCTTCCTGCAGGTGGAAGTCGCGACCGTCGAACACGAGCTGCGCATGGTGTCGGGCAACGCCCGGTGCGTCGAGGACGACGTCGCTGGTCGCCGCGCGTCCGATCGTCGTGATGCGCTTGAAGACGCCGTAGACGTGCGTACGGCCGTTGGGCGCGATCCACGTCAACTGGGGCATCGAGCACCCGAAGCATAGCGCGCCCGGGCCGCCGCGGGCCCTCGCACGCGGGCGCGCCTCACAAACCGCGGACGCGGACCGGCCTCGCGCGCGGCTCCCGCGTGCCGTCGCCGAGCTGCTTGCGGTCGTTGTCGCCCCAGCACCAGACACTGCCGTCGTTGCGCAGCGCGCACGCGAACGCGGGTCCCGCCGCCAGGTCGACGACGCCGTCCAAGTCGGCCACCTGGACCGGCGTGCGGGAGCAGTCGATGACGCGCATGCCCGGATTGCATGTGGTGCCGTGGTCGGTGCGGCCGTCGCCGAGCTGTCCGTACAGGTTACCGCCCCAGCACCAGACCGTGCCGCCGCGCGTTCGCGCGCAACTGAACCCGCCGCCCGCCGCCACTTCGACGACGTCCACGAGCCCCGCGACGGGCTGCGGCCTCGAGTGGAGGGGCGCCTCGCCGCCGCTCTGGCCGGAGGCGTTGTTGCCCCAGCAGTGGACGGCGCCACCGGTCGTCCACAGGCAGGCGTGCGCGCTGCCGACGGCGATGCCGGCGATGCCGGTCAGCCCGTCGGGCAGATCGACCGGAACGGCGCGCGGCGAGCAGTCGTGCGGCGTCACGCCGCCCGTGGTGCACGAAAAATGGTCGTTGCGGCCGTCACCGAGCTGGAACGCGTCGTTGTTGCCCCAGCAGTAGACCTCGTCGCGGTCCGATAGCGCGCAGCTGAAGTCCGAGAACGGCCCGAGCTCTACGTCGCGCATCGCGCCCAGCTCCGCGGACGCGGCGAGCACCCGCGCGGGCATGCGCACCTCCATCGTATCGCCGTTGCCGATCTCGCCCGAATCGTTGTTCCCTGCGCAGCGCACCGAGCCGTCCATGCCGATCGCGCACTGATGCGTCCAGGCGTCAGCGATGTCGCGTACCGGATCGCCGAAGCCCATCACGCGCTCCGGAACGAACCGCTTGACGAGCGTGTCGGAGCCCGTGCTCGGCGGAAGCGTGCTCAGCCCCCAGCACCACACGCTCCCGTCCATGCGGATCGCGCACGACGACAGCCCGCCGCGCGTGCCCAGCGCCCTGGCGTCGGTGATCTCGCGCACGGTGACCGGGTCCGCGCTGCAGTCCTGGGGCGTCGGCTCCTCGGCGGGTGTGCAGTCTCCGCCCGGGTGACGCATCCTCCCATCGCCCAGTTCGCCGTTGGCATTCGCGCCCCAGCAGACGATCTGCCCGTTTTCGCGTCGCGCGCACGCGAAGGCCCATCCCGCGGCGATTTCGACGATGCGGCAGCGCTCGCCGACGCACCCGGTCCCACCGTCGGTCCGCTCGCCCCCATCACCCCCGTCGGTGCCTGCATCCTGCGGGGGCGGCGCGTCGGAGCCCGCGGAGTCGGACGTGGGGCCGTCGCCGGCGCCCGCGTCCGAGGCACGCGGCGGATCGTCCCCCCCACAGGCATGCAGCGAGCTCGCGAGAAACAGCGCGGCGGCGAGGCGAGCGAGGCGTCGGGTCATGGCGTCACTCCAGAGCGGCGCAACGTAGCGCGGTGCTCGGAGCCCGCGCAACGCCGGCAGGTGAACCGTTGCGCGTTCGCAGTTGACGACGGCGGTACGAGCGTCGAGCCTCATGCCGTGGACGGCGTCGGCCTCCCGTTCGTCGCCTTGCAGCTTCGCGCGCTCGAAGAGCTCTCCCATGCGGAAGCGGCGAGCGTCGGCGTCGTCGTCGATTCCGCCCGCCGCTCACCTTCGGTCGAGGCCTTGCTCGAAGCGGCGCTCGCCGCGGGATTCGCCACCTCGCGCGCGTCGATGGCACGCCACGGTCTCGATGCATTGCCTTCGGTCGTTGCGACGCTCGCGCGTAGCCTGCGCGTGCGGCGAGGACGTCGAGGCGTCGTCGAAGGTTATGGCGGATTGCTGGACGCGTTCGGCGCGGAACACGGCGCACGAGCCGCCGAGCGGTTCGAGGAGCGCGCGACGGCCGTGGGCGCGTGGGGTGAGCTGCGCCGCCTGTCGGCACGCCACGTCGATGAGACCAGTCCCGAGGGGCGTGCGGCCGCCCTGGAGCGATGGCTGCGAGGTCGGTCGACAACCGATGGCTCGGAGATGCCGCCGTTGCGCCCCCTGGACGAATCGACTTCGCGTACGGCGCTGAGCACGCTCGCCCGCTTGCTGCGCGCGCTCGGAGTGCCCGGTTGGCTCGTGGTCCTCGACGACGCCGACGGGCTCGTCGAGCTGACCCCCGCGCGACGCGACGTCGCCTACGGCGTGCTGCGCGAGCTACTCGACAACACCGACGGCCACGGCGGGCTGCTCGCCACGCGCGTGCTGCTGGTGGGCACGCCCGTGCTGCTTCAGGGACGACACGCCTTGTCCGAACATCCCGCGCTCGCCACGCGTCTGGGGCTGTTCGCGGAACCCAACGCGGAGCCGGAGAGCGAGTCGGTGCCGCCCGGTCCGCACGCCCCGCTGCTGCGTCTCGACCGCGGCCCTCTGCGGCCGACCGAGCGGCTGCGACGCACCAAGCGGCCTCGACCCGTCGAGCTGCGACAGCTCATTCGCCTCGTCCAGGGTTTGCCGCCACTCGAAGCGACTTCGGCCCTGACGGTCGGGGCCGCGCACGTCGATGCGGCGATCGACAAGTTGTTCGAGCATTCCGCGCACGACGCGAGCGTATTCAACGTGCTCGTAGGCGACTTCGGCGCCGGCAAGACGCATTACTTGCTGCACCTGGAGGCGCGCGCGCTGGCGCAACGGCGCCCCGTTTTGCGCCTCGCGGTCGAGCGGCTCGACGAGGACCTCGGCAATCCGCAGCGACATCTGCGCCGGCTGCTCGAATCGAGCGTGACACCGGGACGGGGGCGACCGGGCTTGCTCGCGCGTCTGCACGCGTGGTGCTCGACGCAGGCCGAGCTGCGAAGGTTGCAGCAGGCACTGCGAAGCATCGCCGCGGAACGTGGCGAGTTGTCATCGATGGCGGAACGATGGACGGAGCCGGCGTTCGACCCGACCCACCTGGTCCGGGTCCTCGAGGCCACGGATCTCGCATCGCGCCCGGCGGCTCCAAACTACCGTCGCGACGCCTATCAGCGGTTGCTGTTGTGGCTCGAGCTGCTGCGCCGGATGGACGGATGCGAGGGCCCCGTCGTGGTAATCGACGAGGCGGAGAACCTCTTCCGACCGGGTGTCTCGCGGCCGGAGCGGCGCACGGCGTTGCGTGCACTCTCGTTCTATTGCGGCGGTGCCATCCCCCGCGCATGCGTCATACTCGCGATCACGCCGGCCACGCTCGAGCGGCTGCGAGCGGAAGCCATGGAGCTGCTCAACGAGCTCGAAACGCAGGTCGGGCTGCTGCGCGAGGAAGACGTCGCGATGTTGCGTCAACGGCTACGTACGATGCGGCCCATCGAGGTGCGGCGCCTCGGTCGCGACGAGCTGGTTGAGCTCGCCCAAAAGGTCCGCGCGCTGCACGCACGCGTGCGCGGCAGCCGACGCATCGCGGACTTCGACGCGTGGGTGCGCCGTCTGGCCGCTGGCGGGCCGAAGCCGCGGCAGTTCGTCCAGCGCGTCGTGCAGCGCCTGGAGCGGGTCACGTTCTACGGCGAGGCCTGACAGCGGCGCTCACGTCGTTTGACGTGACCGAGGACCGTTGCGAGTCCGAAACCGAGCCCGAACCCGAAACCGAGTACAAGGCGCGATCAACCCAACTTGGCCGGCGCTGTCAGACGTCGCGGGTCGTGGATTTACTGGGCAGCAGGCGGCCTCGTTCGCCGACGCGCCCGGCGCTGCAAGCGGCGGACGATGGGCTCGTCCGCGGGCGGCAACGGGAAACGCGAGAGCTCGTCGGGACGAACCCAGGCGTGCGCGGCGACGCCGAGGTGGCGGACGCGGCCGGCCAGCCACTGGCATTCGTAGAAGAGCAGCAGGACGTCGCGCTCGGGGTAGCGATGAAAGACGACGTCGAGCAGGCGCCGGGGGCGAACCCGCAGGCCGCACTCCTCGAGGCATTCGCGCATGACGGCCTCGGCGGGCGATTCGCCTTGCTCGAGCTTACCACCGGGGAATTCCCAGTACCCGGAAAGGTGGCTGCCCTCGCGTCGTCGAGTCAGCAGCAGCCGGCCGTCGCGCTCGACGACGGCGGCGGCGACTACCACGGGAGCCACGACGAGGAAGCTATGCGAGGCGGGTCGCGTGGCCCTCCGTAGGCGAGAGAAATCTCACGCAGAACGGGGTCGGACCGATTAGCACTCCCCCTTGACGAGTGCCAGCGCGAGGCTATCGGTACGCGCGCTCGTTTCCAGGAGGAAGAAACGTCATGAAGGTGCGACCCCTGCACGACCGGGTGCTCGTCAAGCGGCTGGCGAGCGAGGAGAAGACCAAGGGCGGCATCATCATTCCCGACACCGCGAAGGAGAAGCCCATCGAGGGCAAGGTGGTCGCGGTGGGCAACGGACGGATTACCGACGACGGGAAGGTCCGGCCGCTCGACGTGAAGGAGGGTGACCGAGTGCTGTTCGGCAAGTACAGCGGCACCGAGGTCAAGATCGACGGCGAGGAACACCTCATCCTGCGCGAGGACGACATCCTCGCGGTGATCGACTGAACGGAGGTCGGCCATGGCAGCGAAGGCAATCGTCTACGAGTCGGTGGCGCAGAAGCGCATCCTGGCAGGGGTGGACGCCCTCGCGAACGCGGTGCGCGTCACGCTGGGTCCGCGCGGCCGCAACGTGATCCTCGAGAAGAGCTTCGGCGCGCCGAAGGTCACCAAGGACGGCGTGACCGTCGCCAAGGAGATCGAGCTGCGCGACAAGTTCGAGAACATGGGCGCGCAGATGGTGCGCGAGGTGGCGACCAAGACGAACGACGTGGCCGGCGACGGCACGACCACGGCGACCGTTCTGGCGCAGGCCATCTACCGCGAGGGTGCGCGCATGGTCGCCGCGGGACATAACCCGATGGAGATCAAGCGCGGCATCGACAAGGCCGTCGAGGCCGTCGTCGAGGAGCTGAAGAAGATCAGCAAGAAGGTCAAGGACCAGAACGAGATCGTCCAGGTCGGCACCGTCAGCGCGAACGGCGACACCGAGATCGGCAAGATGATCGCCCAGGCCATGGAGAAGGTCGGCAAGGAGGGCGTCATCACGGTCGAGGAGGCCAAGGGCATGACGACCGAGCTGGAGGTCGTCGAGGGCATGCAGTTCGACCGCGGTTACCTCTCGCCGTACTTCATCACGGACGCGGAGAAGATGGAGTGCGTGCTCGAGGACGCCTACATCCTGCTGTCCGAGAAGAAGATCTCGAGCATGCGCGACCTCATCCCGGTCCTCGAGGCCGTCGCCCGCAGTCAGCGTCCGTTGCTCGTCGTCGCCGAGGACGTCGAGGGCGAGGCGCTGGCGACGCTGGTCGTCAACAAGCTGCGCGGCGTGCTCAAGGTCTGCGCGGTCAAGGCGCCGGGCTTCGGCGATCGTCGCAAGGAGATGCTGAAGGACATGGCCATCCTGACGGGCGGCCAGGTCATCAGCGAGGATCTCGGCGTCAAGCTCGAGAACGTCACCATCAGCGACCTGGGTCGTGCCAAGCGCGTCGAGGTCGACAAGGACAACACGCTCATCGTCGACGGACAGGGCAAGAAGTCCGACATCAAGGGTCGCATCGAGCTCATCCGCAAGCAGATCGAGGAGACGACCAGCGATTACGACCGCGAAAAGCTGCAGGAGCGGCTCGCCAAGCTCGCGGGCGGGGTCGCGGTGATCCGGGTCGGCGCGGCGAGCGAAGTCGAAATGAAGGAGAAGAAGGACCGTGTCGAGGATGCCATGCACGCGACGCGCGCGGCCGTCGAGGAGGGCATCGTGCCCGGCGGCGGCGTGGCGCTCATCCGCGCGCAGAAGGCGCTCGAGAGCCTGGAGCTGCCCGAGGAGCAGATGGTCGGCGTCCGCATCATCCGGCGCGCCATGGAGGAACCGCTGCGCCAGATCGCGGCCAACGCGGGGCTCGAGCCGTCCGTCGTGGTCGAGAACGTCCGCAAGGGCAAGGGCGGCTACGGCTTCAACGCGGCGACCGAGAAGTACGAGGACCTGGTCGAGGCGGGCGTGATCGACCCGACCAAGGTGGTGCGCTGCGCGCTGCAGAACGCGGCGAGCGTCGCCGGCCTGATGCTCACGACCGAGGCGCTCATCGCCGAGCGACCCAAGGAGGAGAAGTCGAAGCCGGCGGGCGGCGGCGGCGGCATGGACGACGACATGGACTTCTGATCCCGTCGCGTCCCCCCGACGTTGATTCGACGAAGCTGGGGCCCGCGTCTCGCCTCGAACGAGGCAGCGCGGGCCCTGGCATTCGCGCGAGAGGGTGAAGCCGCACGATTTCGAGTCGCGTGGCTGCGCAGACCTCGGGCTGGGGCTCGGACTCCGACTCGGATTCGGGCTCGGACTCGGTCTCGGTATCGGTATCGGTATCGAGCTCGGTCTCGGACTCCGACTCGGATTCGGGCTCGGACTGCGGACTCCGTTTCGGATGCGTGTTCGACCTCGCAGACGGGGCGCCAACATCGCCAAAATCGAGAAGCCGGCGTCGTCACCCGAGGGACGGTCATCGTTTCGGGGCTCGCGTCCCGACGAAAGGCCCCGACGCGCCCGTGCGCGCACGCACGGTGCAAGAGGCCCTGCGATTGACGCCGGGGGTCTGCTTTGGTAATCGCTTATTGAAATCGATTTGCAGCATCAAGAACGATGGCTGCGTGTTCCCCCGCAAGTCCCGCCTGTGTGCTGCGACGTCGCACCCCCGTGTGGACTGCACTTGCCCGACCGACGGGGCCATGCATCGCGTCGCTCGGGTTCCTCCTGGCCGCATTCGCGAAGGCCCAGGCGCCCCCGGACATGCCGGCTGGCTCGCACGAAGCCTCTCGCGACGCAGCCGAGCGAAGTCGAGACGACGAGGGCGTGCAGCCGTTCGAGGACGATGGCGCGGAGCGGCCGCCCGCGGAGTCCGGCGACGACGACGCGCTCGGGGCGCCGGTCGCGGCCGATGCCGAAAACGAGCTTGCCCCCCTGACCATCGAGATGAGTGCCGAGGACCTGTTCGTGACGTCGGGCGCCGTTCTGCGTCTCGACACCGCCGCGCTGCGCCGCGCCGGGCACGACGATCCGGCGGCGCTCGTCTCGCTCGCGCCGGGCGTCTTCGCACGCACCGAGGACGGCTTCGGGCTGCGGCCGAACATCGGTCTGCGCGGGGCCAGCTCGGAGCGCTCGCGCAAGATCACCCTGCTCGAGGATGGCGTACCGTTCGCACCCGCACCCTACGCCGCGCCGGCTGCCTATTACTTCCCGCTGATGGCCCGCGTCGTGGGGATCGACGTGTACAAGGGCCCCGCGGCGATTCTGTTCGGGCCGCACACGGTGGGCGGCGCGGTCGACCTGCGGACGCGCGACGTGCCGGCGTCGAACGGCGGACAGCTGGAGGCCGCGCTGGGCCTTCACGGATACGCGCGGCTGCACGCGCACCACGGCGGGAGATTGGGGCCGTTCGGATGGCTCGGCGAGATCGTTCACCTGCGCTCCGACGGCTTCAAGCACATCGACGGATCGGACAATTCGACCGGCTTCGCCCGAACCGAGGGCGTGCTGCGCTTGCGCCTCGAGTCGGACCCCGACGCGTTCGTCGCCCAGCGCGTCGAGGCGCGGGGCACGATCTCGTATGAGGTTTCGGACGAGACGTATCTCGGATTGACGGACGCCGACTTCCGGGCCGACCCGTACCGCCGCTATGCCGCGAGCGCGCTCGATCGCATGCGCTGGAGGCGCGGCGCGCTGCGGCTCGACCACCAGGCGTGGATCGGCGACGGGCTCGAGATGGCCACGGTCGGCTATCTGCACCTTTTCTCGCGCGTCTGGCGGCGCTTGCAGCGGGTAGGCCGGCATTCCATCGCCGAGGTGCTCGCCGCGCCCACGGGCGCGCGCCAGCTCGTCTACGACTTGCTGCGCGGCGAGGTGGATTCGACGCGACTCGGAGAGGAGGACGTGATCTATCTCGCACGCAATGGCCGCGACTACGTCTCGACGGGTGTCCAGTCCGAGGCACGCTTGCGGCTCCGCACGGGCCCGCTCGAGCACGACGTGCGCGCGGGGCTCCGCCTGCACCACGACCGCGCCGATTACGATCAGACCGAGCACGGTTACTGGATGGATCACGGTGTGCTCGTGCCCACAGGGCGCCCCGCATCGCGCTATTCGTGGGTGAGCCGGCGGGCCGAAGCCATCGCGGCGCACGTGGGCTGGGGGCTGCGGCTCGGCGGGCTGCGGCTCGCGCCCGGTCTACGCGTCGAGCACGTCGTCGGGCACGCCCACGACCGGCTGCGGGCGCGCAATGATCGGCTCGAGCAGCTCGCCGTGCTGCCTGCGCTCGGCGCCACGGTCGCGATCACGGACGACGTCGTCGCGCTCGCCGGTGTACACCGCGGGTTCAGCCCCCTCGCCCCGGGCGAGCCGGGGGCGAGCCCGGAGCTCGCCGTCTCGTACGAGCTGGGCGCCCGATGGAGGCAACCGGCCGACGAGGGACTCGTCGAACTGGTGGGCCATTTCACCGATTACTCGAACCTCTCGGGCACCTGCTCCTTCGCCTCGGGATGCCTCGAGGCGGACCGGCAGTTCGACGGCGGCCGCGTGTTCGTGTGGGGCGCGGAGCTGGCCGCGACGCGGCGCATCCCGCTCGGCCCGGTGCAGGTGCCGCTGCGCGTCGTCTACACGTACACGGGCTCGCGTTTCCGCTCGAGCTTCGAGAGCAGCAACCCGCAGTACGGTCGCGTGCGCGAGGGCGACGAGCTGCCGTACGTGCCCGCGCATCAGCTCGGCGCGTCCATCGGTGTCGAGCGCGACCGGCTCGGTGGGCTTTCGGTGATGGCGAGCTGGGTGGATGCGATGCGCGAGCAGGCCGGTCAGGGCCCTGCGGGCCCGTGGACCGACGCGCACGCGCTGGTCGACGTGACGGGGTGGTGGCAGGCCAGCGACCGGATGGCCGTGACGCTCCGCGCCGAGAACGTCACGTTCGAGCGCGCGCTCGCGTCACGACGGCCGTTCGGAGCACGCCCCGTCCGCCCGTTCCAGCTCCAGCTGGGCGTGCGCGTCCCGCTGTGACGTCGAGGCCGCTCCACCAGAACCAGGACTCCGGCGCGGGCTCGGGCTCGGTCTCGGGCTCCGCCTCGGACTCGGACCCGGGCTCGGATTCGGGCGCGGGCTCGGGCTCGGACTCGGGCTCCGTCTCGGACTCGGACCCGGGCTCGGACTCGGACTCGGACTCGGTCTTGGGCTCGAACCTTAGTTCGGGCTCCGCCTCGGACCCCGGTCTCCGGTTGCGCCGCCTTTAGGACTTGACGAGACGGAGGTGGGCCCGCCCCGCGCGAACCCCCTTGCGGCCGGAGCTCCGACCTTCGCCGTCGATCACCTCGAAGCGAATCCCAGGACCCGCCGTACGCGTCTCGGCAGCCGACGCACCGACCCGAGCGGATGCGGGACGCCGCGCGGGCCCGGGATCCGGGCTCGCGCGCCCCCGCGTCACGCGCACAACGTCCCGCGGCTCGCCGCCGCGCCGCATGGCGGCGATCTCGGAGGCAATTTCCGGAGGAATGGCCTCCGGCCACACCATCCCACGACCGTCCTCGCCGACAAGCGCGAATACGCTGTCCCAGGGAACGCGGCACGTGTACGGCGCCCGGTGGAACGAGAGCGTCGCGTGCATGCCGACCGCATCGATTCGCAGGTCGGGGATCGGAATCGGCATGTCGAGGCCGATTTGCAACACCACGTGCGGTTGGTCGCGCAACCATTGCGGAACGTCGACGCCATGCCGTCGGGGATCGAGGTGCACGAAGACCGTGCCGCGCAGCAGCAGCGTACGCGCCACGTCGCACTTGGCAGGCGGACGGCCGTCGGGAGGCACCGCGAGAGGTTGTAACTTGGCCGCGCAACCGAGGCCAGCCAGCGGCGAACCCCGCCCCAGGTGTGGGCGAATGTTGCTTCGGCGGGATCGACGTGTCAGATGATGGGAGGCTACGCCGTCCAACGTGCGGAGCCACCTTCGGGCTAACGTCTTTGACAAGGGGGCGATCGGTTTCGACGGAGTCGTCGAAGCATCGGTGGCGCGTCCGCCGTCCCGGAACGGCGCAAAACATCCGGGAATCGAAGTGCGAACGACAACGCACTCGCTCTCGCGGCCTGATCCGCTGACGTAGAGCCGCCCCGGTGTGGGCCCGCCCGAGCCCGCACCGTCGGGGCGTCATCCATCGGGCTCGGCCTCGCGTGAGGTGGCCGGCACGCGAGGCGACCTCTCCGGCCGCTGGGGAGGAGGCGAGCCCGCCCGTGGGCGCAACCCTCCCGACATCCCGTACGCGGGCTATGCGCGTAGAGGCCGATGTGGAGCGGCTTCGGACCCGGGTTCGATTCCCGGCGCCTCCACCACCTCGGCCCCCGCTGCCGGGGGCACGCCGCCGGTCGCCGGTAGCGCCGGTGGCCCGTCGCGCACCTCGATCTCGGCCTCGAACAGCTCCGCAAGCACCTCGACGAAGGCGTCCTGTACGTCCCGCATGTCGGGCTCCGTGCCCGTTTCCTGCGCGAGGGAGGTGACCCCACGGTCGCGGATGCCGCACGGCACGATGAGCCGGAAGGCATCGAGGGCCGTCGTCACGTTGAACGCGAGCCCGTGCATCGTGATCCACCGACTGATCCGCACACCCACCGCGCCGATCTTGCGGTCGCTCTCGCCCGGGCTTCGCGCGAGCACCCAGGCGCCGTTCAGACCTGCGATGCGCTCGGCGCGCACGCCCCAGCGCGCGGCGACGCGGATCATCGCCTCCTCGAGATCGCGCACGTAGCGACGCACGTCGCGCCGGTCCGGGGACAAATCGACGATGGGATAGACGACGAGCTGGCCCGGGCCGTGATACGTCACGTCGCCGCCACGTCCCGTCTCGTGCAGCTCGATGCCGCGGGCGGCAAGCGCCTCGCGGGAGAGGAGCACGTGGCCCGCCCGTGCGCCGCGGCCGAGCGTCACGACGGGCTCGTGCTCGAGCAGAAGCACCGTGTCGCCGACGGCGCCCCGGCTCCGCGCGTCGACCAACGCCTGTTGCAGCGCATGCGTCGGCCCGTACGGCACGCGGCCGAGCCGATGGAACGTCAGCCGACGTCGCACGCCCGTCTCTCGACCCGCACCGTGTCCACGCGATTCGACGGCGCGATCACTTGTTGAGCACGTGGACGGCCTCGCCGAGCGCGTGCTTGAAGGCCTCCATGACGCCCTCGCCCAGCGTCGGGTGCGGATGGACCGTGAGCGCGACGTCCTCGGCGCACGCTCCCATCTCGAGCGCGAGCGACGCCTCGCCGATGAGATCGGCGGCCTCCGGGCCGACGATGCCGACGCCGAGCACGCGGTGATCCTCCTCGTCGACGACGACCTTCACCAGGCCGTCGGAATCCCCCAGCGCCAGCGCGCGGCCGCTCGCGGCGAAGGGGAAGCGTCCGACGCGCACACGGCGCCCCTGCGCACGCGCCTCGGCCTCCGATAGACCCACGGTCGCGATCTCGGGCTCGGTGAAGATGGCCGCGGGCATCGCGACCCAGTCGCGGGCGCTCTTGTGCCCCGCGATGACCTCGGCGGCGATCTCGGCCTCCTTGGTCGCCTTGTGCGCGAGGTACGGCGGCCCGCTCACGTCGCCCGTCGCCCAGATGCCGGGCACGTTCGTGCGCAGCAGCTCGTCGGTCCGCACGTGCCCGCGCTCGTCCAGGCGCACACCCAGCTCCTCCAAGCCCAACCCCCGGCTCTGCGGCCGAAAACCCACGGCGAGCAGCACGACGTCGCAGGGCAACCGCCGCTCCGCGCCGGCGTGCTCGACCACCACCTCCGCCCGATCCCCCGTGCGCTCGAGCCCGCGCGCCCGCGCCTCGAGCAACACCTCGGCGCCGGCCCGCTTCAGGCGGCGCTCGACCACGCGTACCAGGTCGGGATCGACGCCGGGCAGCAAGCTCGACGTCAGCTCGACCACCGTCACCCTGGTTCCGAGCTTCTGGTAGACCATTCCGAGCTCGAGCCCGATGACGCCACCGCCGATGATCACCATCGAGCCGGGCGCCCGCTCGAGGGAGACCGCTTCGCGGGCGGTGATGACCGTGCGTCCGTCGACCTCGAATCCGGGCAGCACGATGGGCGCGGCGCCGGTGGCCACGATGATGCCGCGCGTGGCCTCGACGAGGCTGCGCGTGCCGTCGGCGGCCGTGATCTCGACGCTGCGCGGCGAGCGCAGCCGCGCGATTCCCATGCGATGCTGCACACCGTTGGCGCGGAACAGCTGCGCGATGCCACCCGTCAGCTTGCGCACGATTCCGGCTTTCCACGCCTGCATCGCGGCGACGTCCACCTCCAAGCCCTGCACGCGGATCCCCATCTCGGAGGCGTGGCGGATGCGTTCGAGCAGCCCTGTGGCCGCGATCAGCGCCTTGCTCGGGATGCAGCCCCAGTTGAGACAGACGCCGCCGAGGTACTCCTTCTCGACGCACAGCGTGGACAGGCCGAGCTGCGCGCCCCGGATGGCGGCCGGGTAACCGCCGGTGCCGGCGCCGACGACGACCAAATCGAACCGTTCGGTCATGGATGGGCTCCTCGCGCGTGACTCAGTGCATCGCTCGCGGCGGCGGGCTCGCCGCCAACGCGCGCGCCTGCTCCTCCAGGTGCCACGGGCGCGTGGCGTAGACGTCCTCGAGCAGCGATTCGCGCGGCGGCGGGCCATACGCCTCGACCCGCGCGATGGCCGCCGCGATCTCGTCTTGCAGCTCGGCCTCGATTCGAGCGCGCCCCGATTCGTCGAGCAGCCCCGCGCGCCGCAGATACCGCTCGAAGCGCACGATGGGATCGCGCTGGCGCCACGCGTCCACCTCGGCCTCGGCGCGGTACCGCGTCGGATCGTCCGAGGAGCTGTGCGCGCCGATGCGATAGGTGACGTGCTCGAGGAACGTCGGGCCGCCGCCCGAGCGCGCGCGCTCGGCCGCCTCGCGCACCGCGACGTAGACGGCGAGCACGTCGTTGCCGTCGACGCGCAAGCCCGGCATGCCGTAGCCGTGGGCCTTGACCGCGAAGGTCGCACTCGCCGTCTGCCGGTTCGACGGGACGCTGATCGCCCAGTGATTGTTCTGACAGACGATCACGACGGGCACCCGCCAGACGGCCGCGAAGTTCATCGCGACGTGGAAATCGGGCTCGCTCGTGCCCCCGTCGCCGACGAACCCGATCGCGATCTCGCGTGAGCCGCGCAGCTTCATCGCGTACGCGGCGCCCACGGCCTGCGGAAGCTGACTCGCCATGCACGACGACCAGCTCACCTGGCGCACCTGCCGACCGGCCATGTGGCTCGGCTGCATGCGGCCCTTGAGCACGTCGAGCGCATTGCCGTAGACCTGCGCGAGGTAACGGTCGAGCGGGAAGCCGCGCACGAGCATCATCGCCGACTCGCGCAGCGCCGGGAACACCCAGTCGTGCAGTTCGATGGCGAGCGCCGCGGCGACCGGAGTCGCTTCCTGGCCCGTGACGGTCCCGTAGAAACCGACCTTGCCCTGACGCTGGCGGGCGAGCATGCGCTCGTCGAGCAGCCGGATCCGCAGCATCTCGCGGTGCATGCGCCGCAGCGTCTCGGCGGGCAGGAAAGGGTCCGTCGCCGGATCGGCTGAGCCGTCGTCCCGCAGGACGCGGAACAGACCGAGCGTCGGGTCGTCGTCGCCGAGCTGCACAGGCCCGGCGCATCCTAGGCCGCGTCCCCCCTCTGTCAACGGCGCCACGAGCCGAGCCACCGGCGCACCGTACGGTGCTCGCGTCGCGTCATGCGTGCTGGGGAGTCTTCCGAGCTCGAAGCCGAGTCCGAACCCCCCGCTACCGAGATCGTCGCGCCGCCAGAGCGGCGAGATCGACCCGAATCGTGTTGTCGCCCGAACGGACGCGGACGACCAGCGGCGAGAGCGGCCCTGTGCCACCTGGTCTGACGCGCAGCGTGTGCGTGCCCGGAGCGAGCTCGAAGCGACAGGGCGTCTCCTCGCACAGCACGCGACCGTCGGGGCCGTGGATGCTGGCCCATCCGCCCGTCGTACCCACCGAGACGCGCGCGATCCCTCGCTCCGCGGAAGGGGTCGTGGCCGCGCGGGATCCTCGGTCACGGGAAACGCCGGTCGGACGCGGCGACCGCACCCAGTCACGGCCACCCGGTGCCGACGCTCGGGCGTCCTCGGCTGCGGGCTCCGACTCGACCGAACGTTCCTCCATCGGACTCTCGCTCGATGACACCGGCGGCGGCGCAGGAAATGGCGTCTCGTCCCGGCTCGTCGCCACGACGTGGGGCCCCCTGGACTCGGGCCGCTCCTGCGACGACGACGACGGCGTGGCCCGAACCGTCGCGGACGGCGGCCGCGCATCCGGTTGCTCCGAAGTAGGAGACGGCTCTCGCCGACGCATCGCGAGTCCCACGATCAGGGATCCCGCGCCGAGCGCCGCGGCAATGCCCATCCACAGCGCGAGACGACGCGCACGACCGGTCGCGGTGACCTTCGTGGCCGCCCGGCCGTCCGGAACCTGTTCCGCGCGAGCGCCAGTTTCCTCGTCTCGCGCGGAAGCCGAACCCCACGGCGACGAAACGGCCGCCTCGTGATCCGCGGCAACCGCCTCGACGCGCGTGGGTCCCGCGTCGATCGGACCCACCGGATCGAACTGGGGCTGTACCCCGCTGACGGGCGTCCGTTCGTCCTCGACCCCGACCTCGGCGAGATCCTCGATGAGCCGCGTCGGCTGTTCCGCGAGCGCGGCATCGACGACGGCCACGGGCTCGATCTGCTGGCTCGTCGTCTCGACGCGTAGCGCCGTCGACAGGGCCGCTCGTTTGCGCTCGAGCCGCGCGCCGAAGCGACGTTCCATCCATTCTGCGACCTCGATCCGACCCATGGCGCCGGGTGTCTTGCGCATCCACACGCTCAGATCCCGGGCCATCTCGCGCGCCGTGGCGTAACGCCGGTCTCGATCGCGCTGAAGGGCGCGCATCACGATGGCCTCGAGCTCCGCGGGCAGGTCCGGAGCGAGCGTCGATGGCGGCGGAACCTCGTCCTGCTGCAAGGCGAGCAGCGTCAAATAGTCGTTGTCGCGCCGGAACAGTCGCTGCAGCGTCAGCATCTCCCAGAGCAACACCCCGAGCGACCAGACGTCCGCGCGCCGATCGACCGTCTCCCCGCGCATCGTCTCGGGCGCCATGTACGCCGCGGTACCCTTGAACGATCCGGTCTGCGTCCGGCTCGAGCGATCCACGGCGCGCGCAATCCCAAAGTCGACGAGGCGCACCGATCCGTCGTAGTTGATGAACACGTTTTGCGGGCTGACGTCGCGGTGCACGACGTGCAGCAGCTGCCCGTCCGCGCCGCGCAGCTCGTGCGCCGCGTGCAGGCCCTCCGCCGCTTCGGCGCACACGTAGGCGGCGAGCGCGATGCGCGTGGGCTCGGGGCCGCCCGACGAGGCGAGCTCGCGCAGCACGGTGCCGACCGTCTCCCCGAGCAGGTACTCCATCGCGAGGTAGTAGAGGCCCTCCGGAGTGCGGCCGAAATCGAGCACCGTACAGACGTTCGGATGACCGATGCGCGCCGCGATCCGGGCCTCGTCGAGGAACATCTCGATGAAGCGGCGGTCGTCGGCGAGGTGGTCGTGGATGAGCTTGAGGGCCACCGGACGGGGCAGGACCGGCTGCGGCCCCGTGCGCGCTTCGCGCGCGAGATAGACGGTGGCCATGCCCCCGGCCGCGATCTTGCCGAGCAGCTCGTAGCGCCCGACGCGCGTCGGAACGAGGGGTCGAACCGGTTGCATCAGCGATTCCCCGCGGGCATGGGCGCGCTCACGACCGTCACGGTGGGCTCGCCGCTGCTCACCGCGAGCCCGACCCCCACACCCACCGCGACTGCGAGCAACCCCACACCGATCCCGACGGGAAGCCAAGGGAAGGTGCCACCGGAGGCCGCTGGCGCGGGACGCGCAGCGGGAATCGGCGACGAGACGGCGGGGCCGTCGCACTCGCGACAGCGCGCCTCGATGGGCTGTTCCTCGGAGCCGTGCACCGCGACGACGACCCCACCGGGACCGATCAGCTCCGCCCAGGCCGCAAGGCGGTCGGCCCGAACGCGGACCTCGGGCGCCTCCGTCGTGTTCCAGGCGCCACTTCCCACCCGGTAGTGCATTCGCATGCCGCGTGCGAGCGCGGCCGGCGTGTCCACAATCTCGGCCTGAGCGCGAAACTGTCCACGGGACGTCTCCTCGAGGCGCAACCGGATCCGCGGCCGTGCTCCGGTCGCGAGCGCCTCGAAGCGCCGTCGGATCGAAGGTGGCACCTCCGGCGCGAAACGATGTCCGGGCTCGAGCGCAGCCAGCGCCTCCAGCGCGGCGTCCCGACCCGCCTCGTCCCGAAGCGCGGCGCGGACGAGCGCGAGCGTCTCGAAGTACGCCGGTAGCTCCGCGCGCGACAGCGTGCCCGTCCCCTCCGCCGCATCGCGTAACACGGCCGCAGCCCGCTCGAACGCGCCCGAAGCCAACGCCTCACGAGCGCGACGCAGCGCATCGGTGCCCCCCTGCGCACTCGCCGTCGCATGCAGCGATGCCCAGCAACAAGCCGCGAGGAGCCAGCCCGATCGAGGCCCCACGATGTCACTATACCTCAGGTTCCCCTCGATACGGCTCCGACCGCCGCCCACGACCTCACCGGCGCACGTCGCTCGACTCGGACTCGGACTCCGACTCGCTCTCCGGCTCGGACTCGGTCTCGGACTCGGTCTCTGACTCGGACTCGGACCCGGTCACGGATTGTGGCTCGCAACACCCCGCCGCCACGTCCAGAAACCCGACCGCCGTCGCGTCAGACCGACAAGCCGCCGTCGACGTCGATCGTGCGCGCGTTGAAGTAGTCGCACTCGATCGCGAATTTCACGGCGAGCCAGATGTCCTCCGGCTGTCCGATGCGACCGACGGGGATCGCCGCCACCAACGCCTCGCGGGCTTTGGGGTTCATGCCCTGCGTCATCGGTGTCTCGACCATCCCGGGGGCGATGGCCGCGACGCGGATTCCGTAGGGCGCCAGCTCCCGCGCCCAGGTCACCGTGTTGGCGGCGAGCGCGGCCTTGGCCGCGACGTAGTTCGTCTGTCCGCGGTTGCCGTGGCGGGCGACCGACGAGATGTTGACGATCACGCCCGGACGCGTCCCCGTTTCGATCATCTTCGCCGCGGCGTCCCGCGCGACGAACGTGGCCCCGCTGAGGTTGACGGCGATGACCGCATCCCAGTCGGCGCGCGACAGCTTGCGGATCGCCCCCGTCTCGCGGTCCTTCTTCACGAGGAGCGCGTCGCGGAGGATGCCGGCGTTGTTGATCGCGGCGTTCAGGCCGCCGAGCGTCTGGTAGGCCCATTCGACGAACGCCCCCACGTCGGCCTCGTCGGAAACGTCGAGTCGACGACGTGCGATGGCTGCGGGCAGCGACTCGAGCCCCTCCACGTCCACGTCGCCCGCAGCGACGCGGGCTCCTGCCTCGTGCAGCCGAATCGCGAAGTGACGGCCCATGCCCCGAGCCGCCCCCGTGACGATGACCTTCGTTTCGGACAGATGCATGCGCGAACCTCCCGTGGTGGCCGCGGGGGTCTGCCACGCGCCGCGGGTCGTTGCCACCGAAGTCACGACGCTGCCTCGGTCTCAGGCTCGGACTCGGTCTCGGTCTCGGGCGCGGACTCGGACTCGGGATCGGGCTCGGACTCCGACTCGGACTCGGACTCGGACTCGGACTCGGGATCGGGCTCGGGATCGGGCTCGGGATCGGACTCCGACCCGGGCTCGGACTCGGACTCGGGATCGGGTTCCTACTCGCGCTCGGGCTCGAACCTGGACGCGGACTCGCGTTCCCCACCGACCGCGTTCCGTCGAACACCCCGATCGCCGCCGAAACCAGTTTCCCGCGGACTCACGGCTCCCATGTCAGGTCGACACCCCAGGCCTGATTGACGGGCGACCAGCGGCCGGTTCCCACGATCCCGTACGGAAACCCCAGCTCGATGAGCACGTCGGCATTGAGCTGATCCGAGCTGGACGCCGTACGCTCCGGATCCTCGCGGTCGGCCACGCTCACCGCTCCCTGCACGTACGCGCTCCGAATGAAACGCCGCAGGAACGGCGGCACGATCGCGTCGACGTCCCAGCCCGCCGAGACGCGGGCGCTGCCCGCGCCCCCCGCTCCCTGCTCGATCGCGAGCGCGGGGACGATCTCGCCGATCTCGCGCCGCAGCGTGAGCGTCGCCAGACCGAAGGCGACGCCGTACAGGAAATCGCTGACCTGCTCGCGTGGTGCGCGCTCGGAGCCCATGGGGCCGCGCGCGCCGCCGACGAGCAACGCGATGATTTCCCCCTGATCGGTCGCGCCAGTGCTCGATCCGAACGTGACGGTGGGCGCGCTCAGCCGACCCGTCACCTCGACGGTGACCGTATCGGTTCCTCCGCGCAGCACGTGCGTCGCGTGCAGATTCACGATGGGGTCGAGCTCGGGCCCGCCGTCGAAGTTCATCGTGCCGCGATCGACCGT
Organism: Myxococcota bacterium; assembly: GCA_025054695.1. Lineage (GTDB taxonomy): Bacteria > Myxococcota_A > Polyangia > Polyangiales > JANWZI01 > JANWZI01. Next base: position 37,040 of record JANWZI010000020.1, read on the forward strand.
GAACCGCTTACCGAACACGTCGAAGAATCCACGACGCAGATTCGCGTAGCCCGCGACGCGAAGCTCCGGGTCGACGTACACCGCACCGAGCTCCGCCACGACCTGCACGGCGAAGTCCTCGCGACGGATCCAGAACGGACGGCGCGCGTCGACGGCCACGTCGATCTCGTACGGTCGCTCGCGGGCGCTGCGCGCGGCCCCGGTCTCGCCCGCGCCGACGATCTCGATGTCCGGGTGCGGCTCGAGCGGCTGAAGGGTCCGCCCCGATTGCTGCGGAAGGCGCACCGAGAGTCGCTCGGCGAGCACTCGAAGCTCGGCCCGCCGTTCGCCGAACGCGGCGTCGAGCACACCCTCTGCGCTGACCGTCGCGAGCACGGTGCCCTCGCGACGAACCGGAAATTCGTCGGCCCGTACGCGCACGCGCGCACCGCCGGGTCGGGCGCCGACGAGGTCCATCACGCCTTGCAGTTCGATCGACCCCTGTCCGTCACGCGCCCGCAATCGCTCGATGTGGACGCCTCGGTCGCGCGCGCGCACCACGGCGGCCACGTCGTCGAGCTGCTGCCCCAGGCCCACCAGCTCGAGCCGGCCATCCTCGAGCACGACCTCGCCCTCGAGACGAGGCTCGTCGAGCACCGAACCGGTCGCACGAAGCCGTCCCCGCAATCTCCCCGACGCGTCGACGATCTGCGGCAGCCACCCCACGAAGGGCCCCAGAGGGGCACGGTCCAGCCGCAGCTCGATCCAGCCCTGACCTGGCAGCAGCCGCGGCAGCGGCTCCGCGGCCTCCCAGCGCGCAGGCAACCGCGCGCGGACCGAGGCCCGTTCGCTCGTCGACCACGCGGAGCCGGCCTCGAGACGCAGCTCGTCGTCTCCCACCCGCACCTCGACGTGCAACCGGTCCACCGGCTGGCCCTCGACGCGCAGCGCGGGCACGTCGGCCGACGCTTCGATCCGAATCCCGTCCGGTCTCCACGTCATACGCCGCACGTCCACGAACACCTCTCCCTCGAGCGACCGGCACAGCCACGGCAGCCGGCCAAGCTCGGCGTGCATCGCGACCTCCGATGCGCCCGATCGGACTTCGACCTCGGAAATCCGCGGTTCCGCCTCGCCGGCGAGCCATGCGTCGAGGGGGGTGTGCGCCGTCGCCACGAGGTCGAGGACGCGCGCATGTCCGAGGAAACCGGCAATCGTGGCTCGCGTCCCATCGCGTTCGAGCACGGCACGCACGGTGGCGCGCGGATGCAGGTCGCGCGCGCACGCATCGTCGGACAGCGGCGCGTCGTAGGCGAGGACGGCGGTCAGATCGCCGCGCGTGGGCCGACCCCCGCCGACGAACGTTCCGCTCAGCCCGACGCGCAGCGGCCGCAGCGCCTCGGGCATCCGCCGCGCGCGAGCCGGAACGATCTCCACGAGGCGCCACGGCGGCATGCGGATCGCCACGGACCACGGCTGCGAGCCGATCGCGGCGAGCGCGGCCGCCGGGTCGGTGAGGAGCGCGGCGGCGTCGAGCAGCAGGGTCGCCTCCACGTCCGCGAACGAACGGCGTCCTTCCGCGGAGGGCGCGTGCGTCTGCACGTGCGTCTGCAGCGTGCCCTGCTCGAACCGGATCGCCGCCGCCACCCCGAGCGGTGGCAGCGGGTCGAGCCGCAGCTCGGAGACCCCGAGCTCGCCGACGAGCGACGGCGCCAGCGGCGAGCCGTCGAAGCGAAGCTGGCCGTCGAGCCTGCCCACCATGCCGGGCAGGCGGCCGGGCGCGATCGATTCCAGCAGCGTCAGATCGACATCCTCGACGCCGAGCTGCCCCTCGTACGCTCCTCCCGCAAGCACCTCGACGAGCCCCCCGAGCGTGCGATCGAGCCATCCGGTGCCCGAGAGCGCGAGGCTGCCGCGTCCGCGCGCCTCGATCCCCAGCTCAACGCGCAATCGTCCGGCGCCGTCGTAATGCACCGCGCCGCGGGCCTCCACGTCGCGGATCGAGCCCACGTGCGCATCGTGCAGCCGTCCCTCGAGCGTCAGCACCGGGTCTCGCAGCGGGCCCTCGAGCCGCAGCCCCGCCGTCAGCCGACCGCCGAGATCGATCCGTCGGCGTCCCGACAAGGCGAGCAGCGATTGCAGATCGACGCTCCGGGCCTCGATCGCGACGTGACCGCCGCCGCGGCGCCCGATCCGCGCCGAGCCCGATAGCCGTTGCTCCCCGGACTCGAGCCGGACGCCGTCCAGCTCGATCCAGCGCCCGGGCATCCAGCTCGCGACATCGAGGGCCCCCGTCCACGTCGCGCGCCCGGCCGACACCTCGATGGACGGCACCCGAGCCGCCCATCGATCTCCGTCGCGATCGACGCTGCCCGATGCCCGTAGCCGGCGGTCACCGGGCGGGAAAGCCTCGATCGCGAACCGATACGCGCGCGGTCCCCCACGAGCTTCGAGGCGCACCGATCCGAGCTCCTCGCCGGCCAGGACGAGGCTGCTCGCGCGCATCGACCCATCGAGCTCGAGCCCGGCTGGCGCGACGCGCGTGCGCCCGCGGACTTCCATCTCGCTCGCGCGCACCGGTCCATAGACGAGCCGTTCGAACCGCACGCGACCGGACAGCCGCGGCCACTCGAATTCGGGTTCGGTGCGCACCACGACGTCGGCGTGCAGCGCACCGCGCACGCCCGGCACGTAGCGACGCACGTGCGGCTCGTTCTGCAGCGCCGGCAGCTGGACGTGCGCGCGCACGTCGAGCGCCCCGTCGAATCGCACGACCCCCTCGCCGTCGATGCGACCGCCCGCGTGCAACGCCTCCACCCGCCGCACCACGAGCCGATCGGCCGGCTCCCCGTCGAGCCGTCCCTCGAGCGCGAATCCGGGCACCGCGAGCCATCCCCACAGGAAGGGCTCGAGCTCGACCCGCACGTACGGCGCCGGACCCGGCTGCGCGCGAACCTCCAGCCGCCCACGACCCGCGACGTGCACGTCCGGCGCATCCGCCACGAGCCGCGCGAGATCGACCCCGCTCGTGTGCGCCTCGACGTCGGTCGCATCCCCGAAGATTCGCGCGCGCACCTGCACCGGACCGGCCTCGGTCTCGGCGTCCGCCTCGAGCCGCAGGGCGTCGAGCGGACCGTGCAGGCGAACGTGGCCCACGAGCGACCCGCGCAGTCGCTCGGCCCACGACCAGCCCAGCTCGTGGAGCAGCTCGGCGCGCGCCGGCGACGGCCGAACTTGCAGATCCAGCCACGGAGCCGCCTCCGGGGGCCGATCGCGCGGTGTGCGAAGCGCGAGGGTGACCTCGAGCCGGTCGGTCGGGCCGGCCGCACGCTCGATCCGCCCTCCGACCGACACCTCGAGCCCCCGCCACGGGTCCGTCGAGACGCTCGCCGAAAGCCGCTCGACGTGCCCGGTGAACGGGAACGGCGCGACGAAACGACCTCGGCCCCGCTCGACGTGGATTTCGAGCACGTTCGCGAGATCGGCCCACCATCGTTCGGGTGTGGGGCGCGCCTCGAGCCGCCCCTCCAGCTGCACGTCTTCGACGCGGATGCCCTCGAGGCCGAGCATGCTGCCGTGCACGAGCCCCCGCTCGACGACGATTCCGTCGACTTGCACGTGCGGACCGGGCGACGGGGTGGATGGCACGGCCGGTTCGAACGCCTCGAACAGCGAGAGGACCGCGCGCTCGCCCGGCACGAGTCGTAGCTCGACGTCCTGCAGCCGCGCGCTCGCGATTCGCCATTGCCCTCGGAGCAACCCTCCCGGATCGGGCACGAGCGTGGCGCTCCCCACCGCGAGCACCCGCCGCCCGCTCGCATCGAGGATCTCGACGCCGCGCGCGCGCACGCCGCCCAGACCGACGCGGTCGAGCGAGGCGATGCGGAGCGTTCCCGCGATTTCGCCCGAAACGAGGCGCTGCACGGTGTCGGCGAGCGCGGCGCGGCCGGCGGACAGCTCGAGGTGATGGAGGACACTGACCGTCGTGGCGGCGATCAACGCGACGCCCAGACGCAACGCTCGCCATGCCGGAACGACGATCCGACTCATGGCGAGCCTCGCGGCGCGACCCGCCCCGCGCGACGATTGCGGTGGCGCCCTCGATCGCCGTCGTCGGCGGAAGGCGTCCCGGTGCCGCGCGCCAACACGTCAGAACGCCTCGCCGATGGTCAGGTGCACCGCGCCATCGAAGCGCAGCCCCGGAAGACGCGCCTCGGTGTGCGCGTGCGGACCACGTCGTGCGTCGCCCGGAAACTGCGCGCCCGGCACGCGCCAGCCGACGTCGAAGCGTACCGGCCCGACCAGAGTGCGGTAACGCAGACCGAAGCCGAGCGAGAGGTGCGGATGGTCGAATCGGAAGGGCACGTCCGGAGAGTCGCGCGCATCCTCGACATCGGTCGGGGTCGGGACTCCATCGCTCACGTCCCCCGCGTCGGCGAAGAGCACCACGCCGAACGACTCCGTCACCGGCACGCGCAGCTCGGCCGACGCGTCCCAGCGACGCAGTCCGGTCGGGCTGTCGCCCACGCGCCCCGGCAAATAACCGCGGTTGCTGCTCGCGCCGCCGGCCCGGAATTGCAGCTCGCTGGGCCCGAGGAGGTCCATGCCGCTGCTCACGTGCATCAGCCCGACGCTGGTCCGCGCCGCGAACACCGCGTCGAGGACGGGCAAGGGCAGATAGACGCGCAGGTCGGGCACCACGCGCAGGTAGCTCCAGTCCGACGGAAAGACGTAACCGCCTTGCTGAAACGTCACGCTCGCGTACAGGCCCCGGCGGGGCGCACGCGGATCGTCGCGCAGGTCGAGCGTGATGGTCTGCTCGAGGAACATCGTGTCGTGCGCCAGCGGCACCTTGAGGTCGAACGGAACCTGGCGCGTATCCACGGGCAGGTAGACGTTCTCGACGAGGCGCACGGCGGCGAAGAGCCGGCCGCCGAAGAAGGCGCGCTCGGGACCGATCGCCGCGCGTATCCGGTGCCGGATGAGTCGCACGGAGGCGTCGAACGCCCGGTCTCGCCCGTAATCCCAGTCCGCGCGCAGCACGAGTTGGGTGCGCGGCTCGAAGAATCCGGGCTGACGCGCCTCGAGCGCGATCTCGTTTCCGAGGTTCGACGTCGAGAACGGCTCCGGGCCGGTCGACGGGAAGACCGCCGGAAACGCGAGGCGCGGACGCTCCTCCAAGCGCAGCGCACGCAGCCCTCCCCACAGATTGCGCCACTCGGCCACCGCGGTCAGGTGGATGTCCCACTCCTGCGCGTCCTGTCCGTCGAAGGTACCGACCTGGATCCCGGCGCCGAAACCCAGGCGCGAGAGGCGGCCGGGCACGACCCGCACGAGCACCGGCACGACGCTGGCCGCGGGATCGTCGGGGACCAGGGCGACGACCTCGACCGACGAGAACGCGCCGAGACCGTAGATCGCGCGTTGGGCCTCGGCGAGCGCGCTCTGGCGGAACCGGGAACCGGGCTCGATGAGCGCTGCGGCCGCGATCACGCGCGCGGGAAGCTCGCCATGACCGGTCACCCGTACCTCCCCGAAGGTGCACGGCGGGCCGGGCACGACGAGCAGGCGCACGTCGGCACTGCGGGTCGCCGGATCGATGCGCACGCGACCCGATACGAAAGCCCGCGCGTAACCACGCTCGGCGAGCGCGTCGGCCAGCGCGCGACGCGAGCGGTCGTACAACGCTTCGTCGAAGCGATCTCCCTCGCGCAGTCGAAGCGCGTTGGCCAAAGCGTCCACGACGTCGTCCGGAAGCGGCGGCGCGTCGGGATCCGCGGGGCCGCAACCGTCCTCGGCGAGCCGGTCGCACAGCTCGACGGCGACGTGACGGACGCGAACGGGCTCGCCCTCGTGCACGTTCACGCGGATCGCCAGCTCGCAGCCCTCGTCGTCGCTCCCGCTGTCGCAGGGCCGCGCGTGCGGGTCGAACCGGTCCGATTCGAGCGCAGCCGCCGGCTCCATGTGCACCGACAGGACCCGTGCGTCGTAGTAACCGCGCGCGCGGTACCAGCGCTCGATGCGTTGCAGATCCCGCTGCCAGACTGCTCGGTCGTACAGCGGCCAGTCCGTCCACGGCCAGCGCCACAGACGCACGTCGACTCGTCCGGAGTCGAACGGCGGCACACCGCACTCGGGCTGGGGTGTGCGACCAAACGCAAAGGAGAAGTGGGGACGCGCCTCCGTCGCCAAACAGGCGCGCAGCGCGCCTTCGTCGAGCTGGCGCACGCCCTGCAACTCGAGCGAGGCGACCCCGTACCGACCGCTCTCGATGGTCGCGCACCCACATGCGATCAGCGCGGCGATCGCGCCGCCGCGCCCGGTCATCGGCCCGCGCGACCGATCAGGAGCCCGCCTGGGGCCCCAGGCCACGAACCGCGCGCAGGGTCGTCAGGTACGCCAGAAGATCCTCGAGATCCGCGTCGGACAACCGCGAGGGGGGGATCGGCCGCATGCGCCCCGACCCGCGCCGCACCTGCGCTCGCATGCGCTCCGCCGTCCAGTTCTTGCCGATGATGCGCGGACCAACGTCCTCGTCGCCCCCCGGATGGCACGAATCGCACCGGCGCTGGAACGCCCGACGTCCGCGCGCCACGCGCTCGTTCCAGTCGGCTCCGGCGGCTTCCGCGCCACCCGTACCCGGCGAGGGCGTGGTCGCCGTCTGCGTCGCGCCGCCCGACGCGCCGGCCGCGGCGTCGCCTCCCTCGACGCTGCCCGCCGTGGGGCCGGACCCGGTTCCCCCGCCCGCTTCGTTCGCCCCCATGCCTTGCGTATCCGCCCCCACGGGCGCGTCCGCTCCCGTCGCCGCCGACCCCTCGTCGCCCGGCGCCCGTTCCGCGCCCGCCGTCGTCGCACCCTCCGTGGGCTCCGCGCCACCGGCGCCTCCGCAGCCCGCCAGCCATCCGAGCACGAACGCGATCACGCGCACCACGTCGACCTCCCGGCCGCGTCCCATCGGCCCTCCCGGTACATACCCGCTCCGGGCCGCGTCGTACAGTTCGCGTCGCGCGCTTGACCCCGACGGTCCCCTCGCGAACGCTGCCCTCGTGAGCCTGGAGCAGGCGCTCGTCCAGATCGACCGCGCGCTCGGCGATGGTCGTGTGCTCACCGATCCGGACGTGCTCGACGGCTACGCCCGGGACGAGAGCGAGGCGCCCGCCGTGCGGCCCGGCGCGGTCGTGCGCGCCACGTCGACCGCCGAGGTCGCCGCCGTGCTACGCGCCGCCCACGAGCACCGCGTGCCCGTCACGCCGCGCACGGGCGGAACGGGACGCGTCGGAGGCGCCGTCCCGGAGCCGGGTGGAATCGTGCTCGCATGCGAGCGCATGGACGCCATCAAGGAAATCGCGCGCGCCGACCTGTACTGCGTGGTCGAGCCGGGGGTCGTCACGGCACGGTTGCACGCGACGGTCGAGGCCGAGGGGCTCTTCTACGCTCCCGATCCCAACTCGGGATCGAGCTGCGGAATCGGCGGCAACGTCGCCTGCAACGCCGGCGGGCCACGCGCGTTCAAGTACGGTCCGACGCGCGAGCACGTGCTCGGCCTCGAGGTGGTCACGGGCGACGGCAGCGTGCTGCGGCTCGGTCGACGCACCCGCAAGGGGACGACGGGCTACGATCTCGCGAGCCTCGTCGTCGGGAGCGAGGGCACGCTCGCCGTCGTCACCGAGGCCACGCTCCGGCTGCTGCCACGACCCGAATCGGTGCTCACGCTGCTCGTGCCACTGCCGGACCTGGATGCGGTGCAGGGAAGCGTGACGGGCGCGATCGAGACGGGCCTGCTGCCGCGCTGCATCGAGCTGCTCGACGCGGTCACGCTCGATCTGGCACGGGCTTCCGGCGCTCCGCTGCCGGCCGACGCGGGCGCCCTGCTCATCGTCGAGCTGGACGGCGAAGCGTCCGAAGTCGAGCGTGGCGCGGAGCGCATCGCGGACATCTTCACGTCCGCCGGCGCGCGCGAGCTCCTCGTCGCACGGCACGCGGGCGATCGCGAGCGGTTGTGGGAACGCCGCCGCGAAATGAGCCGTGCGCTGCGCGCGGCCGCGCGCTTCAAGCTCGCCGAGGACGTCATCGTCCCGCGCACGCGCATCGGCGCGTTGCTCGGGGCTGTGCGGCGCATCGCCGAACGAACCGGCTTGTGCATGCCGACCTACGGCCACGCCGGCGACGGCAACCTCCACGTCAACGTCCTCTGGGACGACGAGGCGCAGCGCCCGCTCGTCGAGCGCGCCATCGGCGAGCTGTTCGCCGAAACCGTCCGCCTGGGCGGCACGCTGAGCGGCGAGCACGGCATCGGCCTGCTCAAGGCGCCCTATCTGCCCCTCGCGCACCCGCCTGCACTCGTCGAGCTCCAACGACGCGTCAAGTCGCTGTTCGACCCGCGTGGAATCCTCAACCCCGGCAAAATCTTCCCCGCACCGACGTCCGCCCACGGTCCATGCTGAAACGGCCGGCCGTTTCGGGCCGGTCTCGGACTCGGTCTCGGACTCGGGCTCGGGCTCAGGCTCGGGCTCGGGCTCAGGCTCGGGCTCGGAGTCGGACTCGCGCTCGGGCTCGGGCCTCGGCCGCGGACTCGGACTCGGTCTCCGTCTCGGTCT
>JANWZI010000210.1 GCA_025054695.1 Myxococcota bacterium
GAGATCGTGGCCGCGCTCAGGATCGCCGTCGAGCTCGAGCGGATCGGGGATCTGGCCTCGAACATCGCCAAGCGCTCGGCGGCGCTCGAGGCGTTGCCGCTCGTGCCGCCGGTCGGCGGCCTGCCCGACCTCGGGCGTCAGGTGGGACGGCGGCTCGAGCGGGTCCTGGTCGCGCTCTCGCGCCGCGATCTCGAGGACGCGGCCGAGGTCTGGCGCAACGACAGCGAGATCGACCAGCGCTATACCGCGATCTTCCGCGAGACCCTGACCTACATGATGGAGGACCCGCGCACCATCAGCGCCGGGATCCATCTGCTGTTCATCGCGAAGAACCTCGAGCGCATCGGCGACCACGCGACCAACATCGCAGAAATGGTGGGCTTCCTCGTCACCGGGCGGGAGGCCACCGGCGAACGCCCGAAGGGCGACGACTCGATCGAGGTCTCGCGCACGCTCGGGCCATCCCGTTCCTGAGCGTGCTAGGCTGTCCGGCCGGGTCCGGCTTCGGTTCGGGAGGTGAACATGGCGCTGTGGAAAGACTCGGGCGGAAAGGCTCCTGCGGGCGAGCGAACGAAGAGCGAGCCGACGGTGGGAACGGGCGGCATCGGCGAGGTGCTGAGGGCGGCAGGCGGTTCGGAGGCGGCGGGCGAGTCGCTGCTCGCCGGCGGGCTCGTCGTCGAGGGTCGCATCAGCGGCGACGGCCACGTACGGCTGGCCGGGCGCTTCAAGGGCGAA
>JANWZI010000211.1 GCA_025054695.1 Myxococcota bacterium
AACGCGCCGGAGGAGCGGGCGCGGGGGATCACGATCGCGCTGGCGCATGTGGAGTACGAGACGGAGAAGCGCCACTATGCGCACGTGGACTGTCCGGGGCACGCCGACTACATCAAGAACATGATCACCGGGGCGGCGCAGATGGACGGGGCGATTCTGGTGGTGGCGGCCACCGACGGGGTGATGCCGCAGACGCGGGAGCACATCCTGCTGGCGCGGCAGGTGGGGGTGCCCTCGATCGTGGTGGCGCTGAACAAGGTGGACGCGGTGGACGATCCGGAGCTGTTGGATCTGGTGGAGCTCGAGGTGCGGGAGCTTTTGAAGCGGTACGAGTTTCCGGGCGACGAGGTGCCGGTGGTGCGGGTGTCGGCGCTGGGGGCGCTGAATCAGGAGCCGCAGTGGGAGCAGGGGATCGAGGAGCTGTTGGAGGCGGTGGACAGCTACATTCCGCTGCCGGTGCGGGATGTGGACAAGCCGTTCCTGATGCCGATCGAGGATATCTTCTCGATTCAGGGCCGGGGGACGGTGGTGACGGGCCGGATCGAGCGGGGCCGGATCAAGGTGGGCGACGAGGCGGAGATCGTGGGCTTCCGGGAGACGCAGAAGACGGTGATCACCGGGGTGGAGATGTTCCGGAAGCTGCTGGACGAGGGGGTGGCGGGCGACAACGTGGGCCTGCTGCTTAGGGGCATCGACAAGGACGAGGTGGAGCGGGGCCAGGTGGTGGCCAAGCC
>JANWZI010000212.1 GCA_025054695.1 Myxococcota bacterium
TCATCGAACACGACGACAGCGAAGGCGAGCCGCGCGAAACTCATATGATAATCGCGGAGTGTTTCGTAGGTTGTGAGTACTACGCCCGCTTTGCGCCATGTCTCGATGTCGAGGCGGGGACCGCCTGCCTCAATGTCTGTGCCCGGACCGCCGCGGATGGGGGCGAGGCCCGCGCCGTCCGCGCGGATTATCTCGCCGAGCGACTGAGGCACGAGGTGCTCATCGATCTCGTTGAGCCAGTTGGCCAGCAAGCCGGTCGGTGCCACAACAAGAATTGGCTGGCTCACGGCTTCCGTTCGGCGCAACCAGGCGAAGAACGCGAGGGCCTGCAGCGTCTTGCCGAGACCCATGTCATCGGCAAGCAGCACACCTGGCCGTTGGCTTTGCCAGGCCCGAACAAGCCATGCGAAGCCTTCGATCTGGTGCGGCTTGAGCTTGGTTAAGACCTCAGCCGGGACAGCGGGTGGCGGACCCTCTGGCGCCACCGGCTGGGCGAGCGGCGCATACTCCACAATCTCGAAATTCTCGCGAACACGCAGGAACATCTTCTCCGCGGCGGGCGGCGGAGGTGGAGTGCTGGCGGCAGCCCTGTTGGAGACCGCCTCCTTTGCGGCTCTGGAGACTCCGGCGAGATTTCGCAGCGCCTCGAGTACCCCAGCTGTCGCCGGCAAACGACCGCCCTGTAACTCGATGTCCGCCTTTCCCGCCTGGAAAGCTTCTTCGACATTCT
>JANWZI010000213.1 GCA_025054695.1 Myxococcota bacterium
GGTCTCGGTCTCGGTCTCGGTCTCGGACTCGGGCTCGGACGCAATACAGAAACTTGGCTACCGTCGAGAATCGCGACGGACGTGGCGAATCGGTACTTTGCCTCACCCGTTCTCGCACGGTCCTCCGTGACGGAGTGGCACGGCGCCGACGGCCAACGCGTTCGACGCTGCCACTTTGTCTCGTTTCGCGCGCTTGCGTGGCCATACCGCCGCGCTTCCCGTTGGCGCATACCTTGCTATCGTGGGTCCCGACGTGTGGTCGAGGCTTACGGCAAGCACGACGCTGCTGTGCGCGGTCACGGGGTCCGTCGCGGCGCAGAGCCTGCAGCTCGGCGTGATCGCCATCGAGGGGCGCGAGCGCATCGACGCGCAGATCGTGTTCGGCGCCGACGAGTGTGCGCGGGGGATCGCGGTCACGTTCCGCGCGCGCAACGTTCCGTCGGAGATGGTGACGCACGTGGACCTGTGGCGCGGCGACTCGGGCGAGGATTGCAGTCCCTCGTCAGCGCGGGACGGCAATACCGAGAACGGCGAGTGCGACTACGTCGCGGGCTTCGCGCGCACGGGGTCGGAGCAGGATCTCGTCGTCCGCGCAAACGTCCTGTTCGACTGCGCGCGCGAGGGGCGCTTCGATGTATGGGGGCTCGCGACGAACACGATGCGATCGAGCGGCACGGCCGCTGCGTCCGGGAAGGTGTCGCTCGAGCTGGACACGACGCCGCCCGCGCCT
>JANWZI010000214.1 GCA_025054695.1 Myxococcota bacterium
GGGGTGCCGCGCCGTGTGAAGGCGAAGTTCTACCTAGCCCCGAACGCTGCCCTATGCTCGGCGACTTGGATTGCGATGGACTCGTTCAGGAGGACTGCCCAGACGTCGATTGCCGAATATTTTTCGAGGATCGCTTAGGCCTACGAGACGGCGGCCCCCCGGAGATGACCCGCGCCTGTGGCCCGCCCAGTCCGACGCAAGGGGCTTGCCGGTTCGGCCGTCAGCGTTGCCACGACGACGGCCGCTGGTCGGCGGTTTGCGAGGGTGCCGTCTATCCCGAGCCCGAGAGATGCGGCAACGGCATCGACGACGACTGTGACGGCCTCGTCGATCCTCCGCACGTCTGCGACTGCACAGCAGCGCCCGAGATTTGCGCCAACCGTCGCGACGACGACTGCGACGGTCGCGTCGACGAGCTCGACGGCTGCACGCCCTCCTGCGAGACTCGTTGCGACGGCACGTGCGTCGACCCGCGTCTCGACGAACGCCATTGCGGCCGCTGCGGCAACGCGTGTCCCCCGACCGACCTGTGCGTCGACGGCGCCTGCCGCCGCGCAATCGTTCAGCTGGACGGCTACCACGCCCTGCTCTCCGACGGCCGCGTGCGTACCTGGAGCACGGCGTATCGAGGCGGCACGAGTGCGAGCCTCTCGCTTCCCCCAGTGACGGTTCCGGGCATCACCGACGGGATCTTTTTGCGGTCTCTCAACGCCGCTACCGGCATC
>JANWZI010000215.1 GCA_025054695.1 Myxococcota bacterium
ATTGTACGCAGTCCCGTCCGCGCCCTCCCCGCCCCAGATCCAAAGCGCGGCCCCGGTCCACACGAACGCGGGGTCACGTCGCGCCGCAAGCATGGACCCACGCGGCAGTGGCGACCACATTCCGTCGGACCAGCTGGCTCCGTCGCCGTGCACGCTGTCGTTGTACGGCCCCCATCCGCCCCAGACGAGGAAGCTCGTACCCGTCCACGCGTGCGCGGCGTTCGACCGTTCCGCCGGCGGGTCCGTTCCCCCGTCGTCCATCGAGCTCCACTCATTCGCCTCGGGATGGTAGAGAGCACCGTCCGCGAGGAAATTGCCGTCGTAACCGCCCCAGACGAGAACGTGCGACCCCGTCCACACCGCAATCGGCACGGTGCGGGCCGAGGGAGCTCCCCTGGTGGACATCGGAAGCCAGGTATTCGTTGCGGGGTCGTATCGCGCTCCATCCCCCAGATAACGCATGCTGTCGTCCTCATGGCGGCGCTCCCCGCCCCAGATCACCACGTACCTTCCCGTCCACACCATCGCGTGATCGTAACGCGGGCTCGGTGCGCCCTCAGAGGGCAGCCGCGTCCACACACCGCAGGTATCCAGCGGCACGCACCGATCCCGACAGCACTCTTCGGACGCCGTGCACGCGGCGCAGGGGTCGGGGGGTTCGCCGTCGACACGGCCCGTGTCCGTGGTGGGACCGTCGGACGGCGACG
>JANWZI010000216.1 GCA_025054695.1 Myxococcota bacterium
GGGCGCGCGACATGTCCACGGTGACCGGCGTCTCCCTCGATGCGCGCAACGCCTACGTGAGCGACGACAAGGGCGCGGTGCACGCGCTCGAGCGCGCAAGCGGCCGCAGCCTCTGGCGCCAGGATCGCCTCGCGCACCGGCAGCTGTCGCTGCCGCTTGCGCTCGGCGCCGAGGTCGCGGTCGGCGATCTGCAGGGCTACGTGCATTTGCTCGCCCGCGACTCGGGCGCGTTCGTCGCGCGCCAGGCGACCGACGGCGGCGCGATCCGCGCCGCGCCGATGCGCTTTGCGCACGGACTGCTCGTGCAGACCGCCGCCGGAGGGCTGTTCGCGATCGCGCCCCGCTCGCCGTGAAACCGGTCGTCGCGCTCGTCGGCCGGCCGAACGTCGGCAAGAGCACGCTGTTCAACCGGCTGACGCGCAGCCGCGCGGCGATCGTCGCCGACGTGCCGGGCGTCACCCGCGACCGCCACTACGGCGAGGGCCGGATCGGCGCGCGCAGCTTCATCGTCGTCGACACCGGCGGGCTCGCGCCGGGTGCGGGCGAGCCGATCTACGCCGAGATGGCACGCCAGGCCGAGCTGGCGATCGCCGAAGCCGACGCGGTGATTCTCGTCACCGACGCGCGCGCAGGGCTCGTGCCCGCGGACCGCGAAATCGCCGAGCGCCTTCGCCGCAGCGGAAAGCGCGT
>JANWZI010000217.1:0-277 GCA_025054695.1 Myxococcota bacterium
CCCCTTACAAGCAATTATCAATTTTGTAAGGCAGCCGGCGAGCGACCTTACAAATTTGTAAGGGCCTTGCGTATAGCCACACTGACAAAAATTGTCAGTGGCAGCGCACCCCCGCCCCCCTGCCGGCCAGCGCGCGCACCGGCGACGCCGACCCTGCGCGCGCAAAAAGCAAAAGCCACTGACAAAATCTGTCAGTGGCCGCCACTTTGGGCGGGCCGCGGCCGCCCCCGCGCGGCCCCGGGGGGCGGGGGGGGGGCGGGGCGGGCCCGCGGGGGGG
>JANWZI010000217.1:287-690 GCA_025054695.1 Myxococcota bacterium
TGCCCCCCCCCCCCGCCCCTGGGTCCGCGGCGCCCTTCGGGCCGCCTTCGGCCCCCTTGGGGGGGCCCGTGGCCCCCGCATCCCGCCCCCCGCCCCCCCTGCCGGCCAGCGCGCGCACCGGCGACGCCGACCCTGCGCGCGCAAAAAGCAAAGCAAAAAGAAAAATAATAGCAAAAGCCACTGACAAAATCTGTCAGTGGCCGCCGCCTTCCTTCCCCCATTCTAGCCGCCGTTCTCGGCGGCGCAAGGGGGGCGGCATGCCGCGCCCTCCGCCCCCGCCGCAAGCGGCGGGCTACGGCGGGCGCAAGCGCCCGTGCGCCGCCTGCGCATGCGGCGGCATGCCGCAGGGCAAAAGGCGGCGGCCGAAAAACGCAGAAAGGAACGAAATGAACATAGGAGTTAC
>JANWZI010000218.1 GCA_025054695.1 Myxococcota bacterium
CGATTACGGTGACGGCGACGGATGCGTGCGGCAATGCGGCCAGCGTGACTTACACCACGACGATAGACGGCACCCCGCCAACGGTGACGGCGGGCACGATCGCATCGTGCTACCCGGCGGTGGCAGCAGCTGAAGCAGCGGCTTTAGCGGCGACAACGGCTACCGATGCGTGCAGCACGCCAACAACGGCGGCGAGCACGAGCCTGAGCGGTTGCACGGCGACGATTACGGTGACGGCGACAGATGCGTGCGGCAATGCGGCAAGCACAACGTACACCACGACGATAGACGGCACGCCGCCAACGGTGACGGCGGGCACGATCGCATCGTGCTACCCGACGGTGGCAGCGGCTGAAGCAGCGGCTTTAGCGGCGACAACGGCCACCGATGGCTGCAGCACGCCAACAACGGCGGCGAGCACGAGTATGAGCGGTTGTACGGCGACGATTACGGTGACGGCGACGGATGCGTGCGGCAATGCGGCAAGCACCACCTACACGACGACGATAGACGGCACGGCTCCGACGGTGACGGCGGGCACGATCGCATCGTGCTACCCGACAGTGACAGCGGCTGAGGCTGCGGCGATAGCGGCGACGACGGCCACCGATGCGTGCAGTACGCCGACAAAGACGGCGAGCACGAGCCTGAGCGGTTGCACGGCGA
>JANWZI010000219.1 GCA_025054695.1 Myxococcota bacterium
CGACGAACGCGTACTCGCTTTCCGTCAGTGGCCTCTAGAACGGGACTACGCACCATGCATGGCGTCCAATGGTTCGCGCGCGACCGCGCCGGCTCGCGAGGGCTCGCGGATCCAAAGCATCCCGCCGTTCGCGGGCGGGCACGGATCTTCCTTGCGCTTGTCGCGGTCGGAGGCTTCGCGTGCGCGTCGGGAGACGATCCGTACGGTGGCACCGGCCGCGAACGACGCGACGGCGGCGCCTCGGAGCGCGATTCGGGCATGCTCGATGCGCGCGTCGAGCCCCCGCCCCGCGATGCTGGCGGCGGTACGCGCGACGTCGGGTGCGTTCCGGAGCGCTGCAACGGCGTCGACGACGACTGCAACGGGCGTGCGGATGACGGTTTCGCCTGCGTCGGGGGCACGCGGGAGAGCTGTCGGACGGCGAGCGGGGCGCCGGGAGAGCGGACGTGCGAGCCCGATTGCTCGGGCTGGAGTCCGTGTCGCGCGGACGAGATCTGCAACGGCATGGACGACGACGGGGACGGCATGGTCGACGACGGGTTCGCATGCGCGCGGGAAACGAGCCAGCCGTGCACGGCCTCGACGGGCGCGCGAGGAGTTCAGGCGTGCCGCGCCGACTGCAGCGGCTGGGGGCCCTGCGCGGCGGACGAGATCTGCAACGG
>JANWZI010000021.1:0-44357 GCA_025054695.1 Myxococcota bacterium
CCGCATCGGGACGGGCGGCGCGACCCCGTCGAGCACGGCGAGCCCGAGGGCGACGGCCAGCGCGAGCATCGCGCCCGTCGGAGGACGCGTCGCGACGGCTCCACTGCTCGAGCCGGAGGAGCCGCTCGAGCTTCCCATCGAGGAGTCCGAGTCGTCCGCGTCCGCGCGGACATCGGCGCCTCCGTCCGCACAACCGGCACCGGCGAGCGCCGCGTCCGGCACCTCGTCCGCGACCGACGCAGTTGCCGCGGCGGACCGGCCACCGATCGCGGTCGCGCCGCAGGCGCCCGAGCCCGTCCCCGATCCCTTCGCGGAACCCGCACTGCCGGTTTCCGGACCGCCAGCTCGTCGGGGAATGCCCGTGGGTGCATGGATCGCGATCGCCGGCGCGGGTGCTTTCGGGATGATGCTCGCCGCGATGGTCGGAACGCGGTTGCTCGCCGCGCCCGCCCCCACCGTGATGGCGTCCGAACCTCATGCCGGACGCCCGCGGTCCGAGCCCACTGCGCCTCCGTCGCAACCCGCGCGCGCTCGGGAGCCCGCCCCGGAAAGCGTCGAAACGGTTCTCGACACGCAAGACGTCGAGGGATCCGTCTCGGCGATGCGTACGGGACCACGCGGTCCGACGGTCGCCCGAACGGAGGAGGGAGAGAACCTCACTCCCGAAGAGCGCGCACTGCTCGAGCGCATGGCGTCGGGCGGGGCGGGACCGCGCCTCAACCTCGACCGTCCCGCGCAGGCAAGCGCGTCCCGAACGGGCGAAGGGCTGGACGAGGCGGCCCTGCGGCGCGGAATCGCGGCGAATCGGCCATCGCTGACTCGCTGCTACGAGCAGGCGATTCGCGGCGTCGGCGAGGTGCCGAGCGTCAGGCTCGACGTCCAGGTCGCCATCGGGCCGTCGGGAACCGTCACGTCGGTCGACGTCCAGGGCAACGATTTCAACGGACTGGCCGGGTGCATCCGCTCGGCCGTACGACGGTGGCGCTTCGAGCCGTCGGGGGCCGAGACGCGAACCTCCTTCCCGCTCGTGTTCCACGCCTCTCGCTGAGCGCACGGCGCCACCGAAGCGAATTGGCGGGGGCTCCCGGCCCGAACGGAAGACGACGTCGCGACCGCGGTCGAGCTGCCGCTGACGCGGCGTGAGAGGACCTCCAGCCGTGCCGATGCCTCGACCAAACTCCCTCTCATGGCGCCGGCCACGTGGCTCGAGCGCCGCGCTGACTCGGGCTCGGGCTCGGTCCTCGGACTTCGGACTCCGACCTGGAGCTCGGGCTCGGTCTCGGACTCCGACTCGGGCTCGGGCTCGGTCCTCGGACTCAGGTTAGGCGTCGCAGCACTCGTCGATGACTGACATCGACCCGCGCGAGCTGCGGCCATCACGGCAGCCGGGCTCGCGCCGTGCTCCAGCGACGCGCCGTCGTCGCACCGACCGCCCGGGCGACGGCCACCGCAGCCACGAAGGCGCCCTCGACGCCCAGCCCCGGCACGACGTCCGGACCGCACGAGAGCAATCCTCGCACCGGCGTGCGCACCGGCATCGCGCATGTGCCGAGCACGCGCGGCTGCCGCACGTGCCAGATGGGACGCATCGTGGAAGGTCCTCGTCGGCAACCCGCCGGGACGGAGAGCACGACGCGCTGGCGCAGGTCGACCGGTTCTCGCCCGTCGTGGGGCGAGTCCACCAGGCGGACATGACGCCCGAGGAACGGCACGACCTGCCCGAGCGACGCGAGAACGCGCTCGCGCACGGTGGCGAGCGAACCGTCCGCGTCTTCCGCGACGCGTCGCGACAGCAGCGCCTCGACCGTCAGCAGCACTTCGTCGCGCCCCTCGAGCGGCGTGGCTTCCACGCGCAGGGGCGCATCGTCGACGGATGTTCCGCGCGGATCGCCCAACCAGACGAGGTCGCGCCCCATCCCCACCGGCAGTCCACGCCGCCCGATCACGACGTTCAGCACGTAACGGTACCAGCGGGGATCGGGCTCACCCTGTCGTTCGAACAGCGCCTCGAAGGCCGTTCGCTCGGAGCACAGGGCGGCGATCGACGAGGCGTCCAGACCCGCGACGACGCACCGGGCGCCGACCAGCTCGCCGCGCGCACGCAGCTCCACCCCCTCCACGATGCCGCGGCGGACGACGATGCGCGCGGGGCGCTCGTCGTCGCGGACCTCGCCCCCGGATCGTTCGATGCGCTCGGCGAGCAGCGCGTGCATCGCGCCGAAGCCGCCCTCGAAGCGGACGGGGCCGTGGCGCCACGCGCTCAGCGCCCGCGCGAGGACGACGGGAGACGGGTCCGCGTCCAGATCGGTGCAGAAGCGTACGAGCGCGCGGCAACTCGCCCGCCACGGATGCGACGCGGGTACCGGCTCGAGCGGGTCGGAGCTCGCCGCGCGCGACTGCAACCATCGTTCGAGAGCCCGAGCGTGTCGGCGCTTTTCGAGGAACGTCTCCGGCGGCCACGGAGCCCCGGCCACCAAGACGGCGTCGACGGCGCGGGCGATGCCGTCGAGCGTGCGCAGCGACGTGAGGATGGCGGCTACCGACCCCGGCCACTCGCGATCCAGGTGCGCGGCGAACGCCGGCTCGTCGACGGCGAGGTCGAGTCGCGTCGAGGGCATCGCGATCTGCGCGGGTGGCTCACCGACGCTCGAGCGCGTGCGCAGCGTGGACGAGACGGCCAGCTCGGCGAGCACCCGACGGGCGAGCCCTGACGCTCCGACGAGCAGTCCGACGGGCTCGCGCGGCAAGCGGTATCCGGCCACGTCGTAGCAGGGCGCCGGCTCGTCTCCGGCCAGCACGAGCGTACGCGCGCCCCGACGCGCGAGCAGGGCAGCCGCGATCCGCGGCCCCAGGCCCCCGCCGAGGACCACGACGTCGTAGCTGCGTGCCGGAACGGCGGCCCGATGCGTCACGGAGCGACGAGGAGGCGGTCGTCGACGCAACGAGCGCACGGAGGGGCTTGCAGCACGGGTCGAAGACGCACGCGTCCCGTCGCGATCGCCTCGAGCACCGCCGGCAGCAGCTCGTGCTCGGCGCGCTGAATGCGCGCGTGCAGACGGGTCGCGTCGTCGCCGGCCAGCACAGGCACGGCCGCCTGGGCGACGATGGGACCGGTGTCGACGCCGGCGTCGACGACGTGCACCGTACACCCTGCGATCCGAACGCCTGCGGCGAGGGCCCGGGCCGGCGCATCGCGACCCGCGAACGCCGGCAGCAACGAAGGATGCACGTTCAGGATCCGGCCCTCGAAGCGACCGAGCATCGCGGTGCCCACGATTCGCATGAAGCCGGCGAGCACGACGACGTCGGGCTCGTGCGCCGCAACCGCACGCGCGAGCGCCTCGTCCCACGCAGCGCGATCCGGGAAGTCCGATGGCGCAACGACGCGCGTCTCCAGACCCTCGGCCCGTGCCCATGCGATCGCCGGAGCCTCAGCCCGGTCGGAGAACACGGCGACCACCGTGACCGGACACCGACCCTCGCGAGCGGCATGCACGATCGCACGCAGGTTCGAGCCCCGACCCGAAACCAGCACCGCGACGCGCACGAGCGCAGAAACGTAGCGACGTGATGGGCCTGCGGTCAATCGAGCGCTGCCCACGGTGCCCCCGAGAGGGACCCGGACTCGGCCTCCGACTCGGACTCGGCCTCCGACTCGGGCTCGGGCTCGGACGCGACGGGCCCCTCGAGGTCCTGGCGCAGCGAGATCGCCGTGACGATCCGAAGGCGTTCTCGAGCCCGCGTGACCGGCCCGTGCGAGCTCGCCGCGAGCCCGCGCGGTCGTCAGGTTCGATCCGCGTACATCCGGCGCACGACGCTCCGGTACAGCGCCTCCGGCGCGAGTCGACCGATGCGCACCGCCGCCGCGAGCGGCGCGGGAAACACGACGAGCGGCCGGCGCTCGGCGACGCCGCGCGCGACGATCTCGGCCGCCTCCTCGACCGAGACGAGAAACGGCATCGGGTGGCGATGGCGGGCCGTCATCGGCGTGCGCACGAACCCCGGCCGCACGTCCGTCACATCGATGCCCGTCCCGTGCAGATCGATCCGCAGGCTCTCGAGGAACGTGCTCAGGAACGCCTTGGAGCCGCAATACGCCGCACCTCGCGGCAGGCCGCGATACTGCGCGAGCGAGCTGATGCCCACCAAGTGACCCCGGCCTCGCGCCACCATGCGGTCGAGAATCGCCAGCAGCGTGGCGGCCGCTCCGGTGACGTTGACCGCGAGGGTGTCGGCGATCTTGTCGAACGTGAGCTCCGACGCGGGCACCGATTCTCCCACGCCCGCGTTGGCGACGACCGTATCCAGCTCGCCGAAATCGGCGTCCGCGCGCCGCAGCGCCTCGCGCACCTCGTCCGGCCTCCGCACGTCCAGCGGATAGACACGCACCTCGACGCCACCGGCGCGCAGCTCGGCCGCGAGCGACTCGAGCCGCTCGACGCGCCGCGCCGCGAGTCCCAGCCGCCAACCGTCCCGCGCGAGCCGACGTGCGAGCGCCTCGCCGATGCCCGACGAAGCCCCCGTCAAGAACGCCGCGCGGCTCATGACGCCCGCCCCTCCGGCCAGAGCAGAGCACGGGCGATCTGCGAGACCTGGATCTCGTCCGTGCCCCCGTAAATCTGGAGAACCTTCGCGTCGCGGCAGAGCTGCTCGACGCGGTACTCGGCCATGTACCCGTTGCCGCCGAAGAGCTGCACCGCCTCGAGGCACACCTCCATCGCGGCCTGGGCACAGTACAGCTTGCACGCACTCGCCTCGGCCAGATCCATCGAGCGGCCCCAGCCCGCCAGCTCGATCTGGCGAAAGAGCAAGTTCTGGATGTTCATCCGCGCCACCTGCATGCGGGCGAGCTTGAGCTGGACGAGCTGGAACTCCCCGATGGGACGCCCGAATTGGACGCGGGTGCGCGCGTAGTCCGTGCAGAGCTCCAAGCACCGTTCCACGATCCCCAGCGCCATCGCGACGACCCCCGTGCGCTCGGCGCCGAACGTCACCTTCGCGTCGCCGCGCGCCTCGGCGTCCTCGCTCTCCCCGAGCAGGCGATCGCGCCCGACGCGCACTCCGTCCAGGAACAGCTCCCCCGTCGGCGAGGCGTGCAGGCCCATCTTGCGAAGCGGCTTGCTGCGCACGAGGCCCGGCGTCTCGCCGTCGAGCACGAACGAGAGCACCTTGCGCTGCTCCGGCGGCGTCACCCCGTCGTCGAGCTTGCAGATGAACACGATCGTGTCCGCGTACGGTCCGTTCGTGATGAACGTCTTTTGCCCGTTCAGCACGTATCCGTCCCCGTCGCGTCGCGCCGTGGACTTCATCGCCCCGAAGGCATCCGAGCCCGATCCCGGCTCCGTGATCGCCCAGGCGCCGATCTTCTCCATCGTCAGCAGCGGCGGCACGAAGCGCTCTTGCTGCGCAATCGTTCCACGCCGCTGGATCGCCCCGGCGGTCAGCCCGACGCTGACGCCCAACGCCGTGATCATGCCCGGCGAATGACGCGCCAACTCGACGATCGGAATCGCACGCAAGGCGGCGCGATCGGCCGCCTCCTGCGAGAAGCTCGTGCGCGGTCCCCGCTCCGCGGCCGCTTCCCCCCGCTCGCGCCGCGCCCGTTCCCGTTCGAGCTCGCGCCGGAATTCCGCGAGCGCCATCTCCCCCGCCCCGAACGTCTTCATCATCTTGCGCAGCACGTCGTACGGAGGCCGCCCCTCGTGCTCGTACGCGTCGATGTGGGGCACGATCTCCGCCTCGACGAACCGGCGGAACATCTCGCGAATCTGGCGGTGGGTCTCGCTCCATTCGATCATGGCTCACTCCACGCAGCGCATCTGCCAGCGACTCCCGACGCGTACCGGCTCGCATTGCGTCCCCGAAGGACAGTGGGCCGACACGCAGCACGTGTCCGCGCACGCGCCCGCGACGCAGCCCCGATCATGACACTCGTCGCCGCGCCCACAGCGCGCCCCCGTCCGCGCGGTACCGGCGTGCTGCCGCGGAAGACAGATCTGCACCGGGGTGGAGGCTCCCGACAGCATCGCCCCCCCGCAGTACGTCGGATGACTCCCGAACACGGGCACTGGGATCGCGGGACAGTCGGCGCTCGTGGCACACGACTGACCGCAAACCGAGACGCAGGCGAAGCCCCAACACAACTCGAGACACAGTCCGGATCGGCAATCGGAGTGCGCGTTGCACTCACCCCATGTCGTCACGCGACCCGGCGGCTCGTCACAGGCGAAAGCGGCACTCGTGGAGCCATCCGGGGCACGCAGGTAATGAAACCCACAGGCCAGTCCGTTGCAGTGCGCGTCGACGGCGCACGTCGCGAAACATTCCTCGCCGGCGCACCGCCCCGAGCGGCAGTCGGAGCTCGAATCGCACGATTCACCCGGCGCCCCGGAGCCCACCGTCCGGCCGAGCAGCCGGGCCGGGACGCACATGCGGGCGCCGGTGCCCGACGACCAGCAGATCGCCTCCGGGCCGCAGTCGCCGTCACTGCAGCAAGCCGACGCGCACACGTAGGTGGCCGCCCCCGAAACGCCCAGCGCCGCGGACTCCACGCACGACCTCGATTGACAATCTCCGTCGGTCGAGCACGGCATGCCGTCGGGCAGCAGCATCCGGCATCGCCGCGTCACCGGATCGCACTCCTGACCCGGGCCGCACTCGGGTGCCCCCGCACGCGTGCAATCGTCGCCCGCGACGCACTCCGGCGGCGTGCGCGTCGTGTCGCAGACTTGGCCCTCCGGGCAGCGGTGCCCCGCGTCCAAACAACTTGGAACTTTGCAAACCCCCTCGATGCACTGTTCTCCTCCAGGGCAGGGAACCGCATTCCCATCCGCCGCGTCCACGCTCCCGTCGCAATCGTCGTCCCGCCCGTTGCACACCTCCGGCGCCGCCGCGATCTCGCTGCGTGGATAGGCCGGATGAACGTCCGGGGCCTCGTCGTCGCAATCGCGGCTCGCCGGATCGCGCGCGTCCCCGCACCACGGCACCCCGTCGCCGTCGCGATCGTGCCCCTCGTCCACCGCACCGTCGCAGTCGTTGTCGACGCCGTCGCATCGTTCCTCGCCGGGCACGCACGTCGGCGGCCGGCACACTCCATCGACGCAGATCCGACCCACGGGACACGGATCGATGCCGTCGGCCCCCACCACGCACTGCAACGGCCGGTCGTCGGGGTCGACGAGGGCCGAGCAGCCGCCGACCAGGATCGCGAGCGTGACGACGAGCGCACGCGCCCCGCGCCACGGTGCCTCCCGCCTCCGCCTCCCGTCCGGGCGACCGCGCAGTCTCCGGCAGCTCCGCATGCCGTTCACAACGCCCAGCGTCCATGCACGACGAGGGCCTCGGGCGTGACCGCGACCGACGCGCGCGCCTGCTCGGACGGGAGCACCTCGCGCGTCTCGGTGCGAAGAACGTACAGCAGCAGCCCCCCCGCGAGTGCAGCGGCGCCAGCAAACAGGAGCAGATCGGCTCCGAATGCGAACCGGTCGGCCTCGTCCGCGAGCGCACTGCGCTCTTCGAGCGTTCCGTCGGCGCCCAGCACGAATTGTTCGGCGAACGCCTCTCGATCGATCGCGAGTCCGCCGAGGATGCCCCCAGCCGCCATCAGGGCGAGCCCCGTCCCCGTCACCGTCCAGAACGCGAGGTCGGCGACGCCACGCGTCGTCACCCAGCGCGGTGCGTGCCGTTCGTCGGGCGGCGGGCGCAGCGGAGGTGCCTCGCGCGCGGTACGACCCGTACCCAGCTCTCGACGTGCTCCCTCGAGTCGTCGGATGGTTTCCTGAACCCGCTGCCGTTCCTCGGCTTCGGAGGGCGGAAGCATCGTGAAGTAGCGCTGGTAATACCGAATCGCCTCGTCCAGCTCCCCGAGCAGCTCGTGGACGCGCGCGATGTTATACGCGAGTGTTGCCGAGCCCGGATCGAGCACGAGGGCGCGTTCCAGGTCCGCGATGGCCTCGCGGTAACGACCCGCCATGTAATGCTCGCGTCCACTTTCGTAAAAACGCACCGCCTCCGCGGGTGGCGTGCGCGCCTGCGCGGCCGCGTCGCCGCCGCAGGGCACGAGCCCGAAGCTGGCCAGGATGGCGGCCTGGATGGCTGAGCGCGCGTGGCGGCCGGGCATCGACCGAGGAGCGCGCGCAGGATACCCCACGATGAGCCCGGCGTGCTATCCACGCGTCGTGGGACGACGCGCGCGCGGGGCGAGGCTGGACGCGTGCCTCGTGTGCATCGCCCTGACGTCGGTCGGCATGGAAACGCCTGCGCGCGCGCAGAGCCGCGGAGAGACGCAGGGGGCGGAGGCGCCGGGCGCCTCCCTCGTCGCCCCAGGCCGTGCCGACGCGGTTGACGTGCTCCCCGCCGCGCTGGCGACCTCGCCCGGCCTCGCCGTGGGCTGGACGCACGCGATGCGACCGTGGTCGCCCGATGGATCGGACACGGTCACCGATGCGCTGCGATGGACGCAACCGCTGTTCGGCGTCGCGGGCTTCGGCCTGTCCATGTCGATCGCGCGCCCCGAAGAGCAGCCCGCATGGACCACGATCTCGACGGCCCTCGGCGTGCGCCTCTCGTCCGCATTCTCGTCGGGCCTCGCCATTCGCAGGACGAGCTCCCTCGAGCGATGGCGGGACGGGCTCGTGAGCGTGGATCTGTCGGCTCGATGGCTGCCATGGCCCGCCCTCGGGTTCGCCGCGACGTGGAGGGACGTCGGGGGACCCGTCGGCCTCGGCGGAGCGAGCGTCGCCTCGACGTTCGTTCTGGCCGTCGCGACCCGACCGACCGGCGACGATGCCTTGACCGTCGAGCTGGCCGCCACGGCCGACTCGGACGCGGACCTCGCGGCGCGCGGCCTCATCGAGGCCCGCGTTCCCCTGCTCGGTCACGCGTTCGCCGAGATCGAATGGGACCGGCTCCGTCCGGAGGCGGGCGCCGACGTCCGTATATGGGCCGGTCTGTCTCTGCGCCGGAGCCATCTGTCCGCGCTCGCGGCTGCACCGTGGCGAACCGACGGTCGCCACGGCGGCTATGCCTTCGGCGTCTCGTGGTCCGAGGCGACGTCGGAGGGGCTCCCCGAGCCACGCGTCGTGCTCGACCGCACCGTCGAGGCACTGGACGAACGCGGGGTCGTGCAATTGCTGCTCGATCTCGAAGCCGCCAGCCGCGACGACCGCGTCGGAGCGGTCCTGCTCCGTTTTCGCGGCACGGGCCTCGGGCTGGCCTGGGCTCAGGAGCTGCGCCAGGCCATCGCCGCGCTCGGAGCGCGCGGCCGTCCCGTCGTTTGCCACCTCGACGACGCGAGCGGTGCCGAGCACTACGCGTGCGCCGGCGCCGACGCGGTTCTTCTGGACCCCGCCGGTGGAATTCGCCTCACCGGTCCCCACGTACGGACGGTGCTGATCGGCGAGGCGCTCGCTCGGATCGGCGTGCGCGCCGAGTTCGTGCGGATCGGCGAATACAAGAGCTTCCCGGAGCTGTTCACGCAGCGGTCGAGCAGCGATCCCGCACGCACGCAGCGCGAAGCGCTGCTCGACGACGTGCACCGCCGCGTCGTGGGCGACTATGCGCAGGATCTCGGCGTATCCCACCAACGGGCGCGCCAGCTCGTCACCTCGGGGCCGTACCTGGCGCCTTGGGCCATCGAAAGAGGGCTCGCGTGGGCCGTGGCCGACGGCAGCGACCTCGACGACGAGCTGCATCGACTGCTCGGCTGGCGGGCGTCCCGCATCGAACGCGTCGCACCCCGCGCACCAAACCGCTGGACCGGCGGTCGGGGCGTGGGCGTCGTCGTCGTCGACGGGGACATCGTCGACGGGGAGAACGTCGACGTCCCGTTCCTCGACGTCCATCTGTCGGGCAGCGAAACCCTCGTGCGGACGATCGACGCGCTCGCGGCCGACCCGAACGTCGCCGCCATCGTCCTGCGCGTCGATTCGCCGGGCGGCTCGGCCCTGGCCGCCGACCGCATCTGGCGCGCCGTGCGGCGGGCACGCGAACGCAAGCCGGTAGTCGCTTCGCTGGGCGCGCTCGCCACGAGCGCGGGCTACTACATCGCGTCGGCCGCCAACGAGATCTGGGCATCG
The DNA here is from genome assembly GCA_025054695.1 of Myxococcota bacterium. Classification (GTDB taxonomy): domain Bacteria; phylum Myxococcota_A; class Polyangia; order Polyangiales; family JANWZI01; genus JANWZI01. The sequence goes on from JANWZI010000021.1 coordinate 10,077, forward strand.
CCCTCGACCGTGACGGGCAGCGTAGGCGTCTTCTGGGGCAAGGTGGACGTCCGAGAGCTGCTCGACCGGCTTGGCGTCGGCGTCGAGCACGTCGCGCGGGGCCCCCATGCGGGGTTCGAAAGCCCGTATCGACCGCTCTCCGCACGCGAGCGCTGGATCGCCGCCGAGGCCGTGCGCGTCTGGTATCGGATGTTCTTGCGGCGAATCGAAGCCGGTCGGGGCATTCCGGTGGCGACGCTGCACGAGGTGGCGCGTGGACGGTTGTGGAGCGGCGAGGCGGCACGACGGCACCACTTCGTCGACCGTCTGGGCGGCCTGCAAAGTGCGCTGGCGCGAGCGCGACAGCTGACCGATCTGCCCGACGATTGCCCCGTGCGTGTGCTCCCGACGCGGCCCCGGCATCTACTCGACTGGATCACGGGCCGCGGCGCGCACGTGCGCCTCGACCCGGAGCTGCGCAGGGTCGCCCGTGCGGCGCTGGGGCTCGCGCTCGCGCGGCCTGGGGTGGCCCACGCCCGTCTCGACGCGCTCGTCGAGGTGCGCTGACCGCCCCGATCGGGTTGGTCGATGGTACGGACCGACGTTGCGAGCCCGAATCCAAGTCGGAGCCCGAAGCGGAGCCGGAGCTCGACTTCGGGTTGGCTGGCGAGGCACGAGCCGAGCCCGCGATCACGTGAAGCGACTTCAGCGATGCGCTCGAAGCCGACGTCCCCCCCCGCGCGATTGCGAGTTGAAGCGAGCACGCCCGCCCCCCTACGCTCCGATCTCGACGATGACGGCGGCCTCGAGCCGGCAACGACTGCGCCTCGACGACGGGTCGATTCGCGCGGCGCTCGCGCGGGAAGGATGGCCCTGCGAACGGATCCACGCGAACACCTGGCGCAGCCACTTCCGCGGGCAGCGTTCGAGCTTTCCCTTTCTGCTTCACGTCACCGAGGGCTGGCTCTCGGTGGCGGTGGCCCCTTACCTTCGTAGCCCGAAGCAAGAGCAACGCGCATCACGGCTCTATCGCCGACTGCTCGAGCTGAATCACACGCTGCTGCTCGCCAAGTTCTCCATCGACGACGACCTCGACGTCGTGCTCAGCGTCGACTATCCGACCGCCGAGCTCGATCACTCGGAGCTGCGAGACGCAATCGACGTGCTCGCCCATTACGCCGACAGGCACTACGACGAGTTGCGCGCGCTCGCCATGCCGGAGCGGTCGGCCACGTAGCCCTGATCACGGAGAACGCAACGGCGCATCCGTGTACGGGTGCAGTCAGACCGCGATCGGTGCTCGAGTCCGCAGTCGAGTCGTCTAGCCCACCATCGGCAATCCGTGAGTTTTCTCGTCGCCTCCCAGGCGACAGTCCCCAGTCGACCGTCGACTCGGAGTGGCACCCAAGACCGGTTCGCCTTGTGCGATCCCTCACGAAGGGGCGGACCTACCTCAGACGGCTCGGCTGCACGCGAACCGCAGTCCGATGCGGCGCGCGCGGCGTCAGCGACAGGTCACCTCGATGCCCTCGCAGTCGCCCACGCTCGTGCGGTCGGTCGGGTAGTTTTCGCAGCACTCCCCCGCGCGTACGCAGCAGTCGCGGCTGTAAATAGAGCCGGTGCAGCCAGGCGGCCGCATCGTCGTCTCCCGGCACGTGCCCCAGCGGCCGTCCGGCCCGCACTCCTGGATGCCCCAGTGGCAGTAGACGGGGTCGTCGCACCAGCGTCGTGCCCCGGGCACACACCGCATGCAGTCGGGGTCCGTGCAGTCGGTCGAACGATCGCAGTCGTCGTCACGACCGTCGGTGCACATCGCCTCGGTCGGCGCGCAACCGCAGAAACCGGGCCGGCGGCAGTCGGGGTCGTCGCAGTCGATACGCCCGTCGCAGTCGTTGTCTCGACGATCGCTGCACGCGACCTCGACGATGAACGGAAACTCCGGCGTGCAGCCGGGGGACGGTGGAGGCGCCGAGCAGGCCGGGGTCCCCGCGCAATCCGGGTCGGCGCAATCGATGCGCCCATCGCAGTCGTTGTCGATCCCGTCGGTGCAGGACTCGCCGAATTCCGACGGCGTGCACGCGCTCTCGCAGCCCGGCCGTCCCAGGCAGTCCGGATCGGCGCAGTCCGCGAGCCCGTCGCACTCCTCGTCGACGCCATCCGTTCCGCACGTCTCGAACTCGCCGCAGGTCATGCCCTCGCACCCGGGCGCGATTCCATCACAGTCCTCGTCCACGCAGTTGCCCGCCACCTCCTCCTGCGGCAGCACCGCGCCCACGCACTCGCCCCACGCCGAGAACTCGCCGTAGGGCTGACAGACCTGGGTTCCATCGCGGCACACGCCGATCCCGCGACGGCCCACCGTCCCCGGCCAGCAGAGCTGCACGTTTCCCGTCTCGCACGCGCATCCCTCGTCCACGAGGCCATTTCCGTCGTCGTCGACGGAGTTGTCGCACGTCTCACGCCCGAATGGCCCGGGAGACCCTCCCCCGTCGTCCTGGCCGCTTCCGCCGCCGTCGACGTCGCCCCCGCCGCCCCCTGCGTCGATTCGGGAGCCACCGCCACCCCCACCGCCACGCGTTTCGGGACCGCCGCTACGCGCCGAGCAGCCGGCGAGCAGGGAGAGCGCCGTCGCGAGCATCAACTGAACGTGAGACCGAGGACACGGGAACATCCACTGCGCGGACATGGCGAGTCACTTCACGATACACGATCCGTGCCTAGTCCGACGAGGGCCCGAACCCGGGGCGGAGCGCGAGGCCGAGCACCGAGTCCGAATCGGAGTCGGAGTCGGAGCCGGAGCCGGAGCCTGAGCCCGAACCCGGGATCGAGCCCTAGACCGAGGCCGAGTCTGCGTCCGAACCCGAATCCGGATCCGAATCGGAGCTCGAATCCGACATGGCCGTCGAGTCCGAGGCCGCGGCCGATCTCGACGCGGAGTCGACGGACGAATGCATGCGGCCACCTCGGCACACCGACGATGGCCGGCGGAATCGTCGGGCTCAGGCATCCCGCTCCGTTGCGACCGTGCCGAGAGACTCGTGATGCGGACCGCAGCGCCGAGATATCGTGTGGGCATGGTGCGAGAGGAGCGCACCGAGCCGGTGCCCAGCGTCACCGCCGTGCCGCACGCGGCGCGGCGTGTCGCCATCCGCATCGTCGGCGGGCCCGCGGCGGGTCGCGGCTGGAGCTTGCAGACCGACCGCATCGGAATCGGCTCACACCCCGCCAACGACGTCGTGCTCGACGCCGACCCCGACATTTCGCCGTTCCACTGCGAGCTCGAGGTGACGTCCGAGGGGCTTCGCGTGCGCGACCGACACAGCGCATCCGGTACCTTCATCGACGGCGTACGGGTCGTCGACGCGTTCCTTCCCGACGCCGCCTCCCTCGTGGTCGGGGCGACGCTCCTGTCGATCGGCGTCGCGGAACCGGCCGGTGAGATGCAGCCCATCGCACCCACCGCGTTCGGTTCGCTCGTCGGCGTCTCGAAAGCGATGCGCCGCGTCTTCGCGGAGCTCGAGCGCGCCGCGAGCACCGATGCGACGGTACTGCTCGAGGGTGAGACGGGCACCGGAAAAGAGCGGGCGGCGCAGGCGCTGCACGACGCGAGTCGTCGACGCGATGGGCCATTCGTCGTGGTCGACTGCGCCGCACTGCCCGAAACGCTCATCGAAAGCGAGCTGTACGGTCACGAGAAGGGTGCCTTCACCGGCGCCGTCTCGCGCCGGATCGGAGCGTTCGAGGCCGCCGATGGCGGAACGGTCTTCCTCGACGAGATCGGGGAATTGCCTCTCGCGATGCAACCGCGCCTGCTGCGTGTGCTCGAAACGCGAACCGTGCGGCGTCTCGGCAGCCAGGAACCCGTTCCGGTCGACGTTCGCGTGATCGCGGCGACGCACCGCGACCTGCGTGCCGAGGTCAATGCGGGCCGTTTCCGGGAGGACCTCTACTTCCGGCTTGCGGTCATCTGCATCCGGCTCCCACCGCTGCGCGAGCGCCCCGAGGACATCCCACCGCTCGCCGAGCGTCTGCTCGAGGCCCTCGGGGCGAGCGTCGAGGAGCGCCGACGGCTGCTCACGCCGTCGCTCGTCGCACGCCTGCGCGCCGCACCGTGGCCCGGCAACGTGCGCGAGCTTCGCAACTTCCTTACCCGCTGTCTGGCACTGCGCGAGCTGCCCCCTCTTCCCGCCGCGACCGACGGCGGCTGCTCGTCGCGCCTGCCCGAGGTCGATGCGCGCGTTCCGTACGAGGCGTCGCGCCGCGCCTGGATCGACACCCACGAGCGCGCGTACGTTTCGAGGCTGCTCGACCTGCACGAAGGAAACGTCAGCGCGGCGGCCCGCGCCGCCGGGTTGCACCGTGGCTACTTGCATCGACTGCTCCGCAAGCACGGCCTGCGCGGACGTTGACTGACGGCGAGCCACCAATGGCTCGAGCGCGTTTCGGACTCGACGCGCGCTTCGACGCGAACCCGCGTGCCGGTGGCAGCGAGGCGCCTACGAGTCCGAGTCCGAGTCCGAGACCGAGTCCGAGACCGAGCCCGAGCCCGAGCCCGAGTCCGAGACCGAGCCCGAGCCCGAGTCCGAGACCGAGCCCGTGTCCGAGTCCGTGTCCGTGTCCGTGTCCGTGTCGGAGCCCGAATCCGAGCCCGAGATCGAATCCGAACCCGATTCCGAGCCCGAGCCCCATTCGCGGCACGGCGCCGCGGTCGAGATCGGAACCAGCACACCGACCCGAAGTGCGCGCGGGTCGCGTCGAGGCTGCTAGCATTGCAGCGATGAGCGAGCTTCGGAGTGGTTTGGCAGTCCGTCTCGCGTGGCTCTGGATCCTCGCGAGCTGCGGCGAGGACCGTCCGCCTCGCGTTCCGCCCGCCGACGCCTCGGTGGATCGTGTGGCTCCGACCGACGCCCCACGGCCCGATCGCGACGGGCCATCACCGGAGGGGGGTCCCATGGATGGCGACCTCGACGACGGCGGCGGTATTCCCACGTGCCGTTTCGACCCCGCCGCGGACGTGTGGACGCTCGGCGCGGATCCGGGCGGTTTCCCACAGCGTCCCGGACTCGCGGCCGTCGACGACGGGGCGCTGTTGGCGCTCGTTCGTCCCGCCGAGATGCCCGGCGTCGTCGCGACGGCGCGATTGCACCCCACGGCCGCACCCTCCGCCCTTCGCAACATCTCCGGCAGCACCGGAGGCACGGGGAGCGCGGCGCTCGTCCGCACGGCAAGCGCGAGCGTGCTCGCGACGTGGATCGACAACGCCCCGGGCCGTTACGAGCTGCACTCGCGCACGCTCGACGTGACCGGCGCGCCGACGGCCACCCCGATCGTGCTCACCGATTCGCCGGCGCGCGAGGACGCGCCCGCGCTCGCGTGGAGTGGCTCCGGGGGCCTCGTCGCGTGGGTGGAGGCCGACGCCGCCGCGCACCCCCCCCGCCCGAGCCCCCGCGGCGCGGCCGCCCCCCCGCGAGCCGCGAGCACGGTGGTGACGGGCGACGGGGACCAGCCCACGCTTCCGGTGCTCGTCGCGGCCGCCGACGGATACCTGCTCGGGTGGGTCGAGGCCTCGTCGGACGCTCAACACGTCTTGCTCGCGCGGCTCGATGGGCGCGGTCACATCGTCGGAGCACCGCGCCCGATCGAGTCGGAAGGAGTTCCCGCGGGAACCATCGACATCGCGGTCGGCGACGGCGCGGGCCTGGCCGTCTTCGACGTCGCGATCGACGCGACGCGTGGAGAGGTACGCGCCCGACCAATCGACCTGAACGGCGTGCCCACCGGAGCCGAGGTCACGCTCACGCCCGGTGAACTGACCGGGCGTGGACCTGGCATCACGGCGTTCTCGGGGGGCTATGCCGTGGTGTTCCGCGCCTCCGATGCGATGGGGCACCGCATTCGGCTCGTGCTGGTGGATGCCATCGGCACCGTCGTGCAGGCGATGGACCTGGCGAGCGCGACGCCGGAGGGAGGGGCGGCACGCGTGGTGGTTTCGGGACGCGGAGACCTCTTCGTCGCCTGGACCGACGCAACGGGCGTGGGCGCGACCGAAGTGCGCGCGGCGCGCGTGCGCTGCAGCGGGCGACTGCCTGGTCCGCCCGACGGCGGAGTCGACGGGGGAACGATGGACGGCGGCTCGGGAACGATCGACGCAGGTACGCTCGAGGGCGGCTCGTTCGACGCGGCCTCGTGCCTCGTCGACGGCGCGTTCGACCCGTGCGCGTGTCCGGCCATGCGCACTTGTGCCGTGGCGGCCGACTGTCCCGGCGGCACGATCTGCGCCTCGGATGGCTGCGGAGAGCGACGCTGCATTCCCGCGGGTCATGGATGCAGCACCGATGCGGACTGCCCGTCGGGGAGCCGCTGCGTGAGCGGGCCGGACGGTCGGGTGTGCCAGCGCACGTCCGGAGGATGCGCGGACTCGCGCGATTGTCCGCCGGGATTTTCTTGCGACTCGGGGCGATGCGTCGATCGCCGGATGGAATGCACCGAGCGCGAGTGCCCCCTCGGCTTCTATTGTGAACGCCGGATCGATCTCGGCCAGGCGTTCTGTCGCCGCGTGCACCGCCCGTGCGCGACGGACGCGGCATGCGAGGTTGCCGGTCGGTGCGTCGATGTGACCGGCGAGGGCCGCCGGCAGTGTCAGCTGCTGGGTCCATGCGCGACCCACGCCGACTGTCCGGCAGGGCAACTTTGCGGGAGCTACAGCGAGGTCGTCTCGATGTGTGGTCCGTATGGCCCCTGCGCCCGCACGTCGGACTGCCCCACGGGCCACGAGTGCCTCGACACATGGGGTGACGGCCTCGGTGAGTGCGTCCGGATGGGAGGGACCTGCCGACGTACGGCCGATTGCCCCGAGCACCACGTCTGCGGGGCGTGGTCGCTAGGCGAGCCGCCGAGCTGCATCGGCGGCGGCTGGCGACCCTGACCCCTTGAACTTGTTGCGTAGTCGCGCAGCTGCTGCGGAGGCGGATCGCGACGGAGACCGTCGAAAAACCACGTCGAGTCAAGGCCCTCGCGCGGGTCCGACGCTTGCACGCGCACCGAGAGCGAGGCCGGGAATTCGGGAGGTAAAGTCAGGTGTCCAGAGCTCGTCGAGGGAGTGCGCGCCGTCGACGTCGACGGGTCGCGTTTGCACTCATGGCAGCCATCGCCGGCCCTGCGTGCATGCAGCAGTCGCCCTCCAGGGCCCCGACCTGGTCGGGGTCGCTCCCTCTGGACCCCTGTCCTCGTCCCGAAGAAGGTTGCCCCTGCGAGCCGGAGAGCGCTCCCGTTCGCTGCTACCTCCCGGCAGAGGACCGCGGTGACTCGATCCTGTGTGGTCGCGGCACGCGCTACTGCAGGGACGGCATCTGGTCGGCCTGTGAGGCCATCGAGCGCTACGAGGCCGAGGTCCAACCCGCCCGAGCGGCCCTCGTCACGGGTCCGACTCCGTGCAATGCCTGCAATCCGGACTGCGCGATCAGCGTCGATCGGCCCACGAGCGCCGATCTGACCCCCTCGCGTTCGAGCGGCGTCGCCTACGACCCGGCGCGAGGCGGGATCTCGCTGCCGCCGTCGATGGGCGGCGGACCGTTGACCGACCGCGATGGCGACGGCGTTCCCGACGCCGCCGACGACTTCCCGGACGATCGGACGCGCTGGCATTCGGCGGGAGGCGGCTACTTCCGCATCCTGCCGTTCGGCGCGCCGCCCGTGTACGACCCGCTCAACTTCACCGCCCGCGTGACGACCGCGGACGTCTACTTCCTCATGGACACGACGGGCTCGATGGGCGGCGAGATCAGCAATCTCCGCTCGAGCCTCACGTCCGGCACGCTCATCGCCGGCTGCCCTGGCGGCCTCATCGGTGCGATCCGCTGCACGATCCCCAATGCGTGGTTTGGCGTGGGTCGACACGACGATTATCCCGTCCACCCATATGGAGACGCCGGGTGGGGCGATCGGGTCTTCCAGCATCTGCTCGACATTCAGCCCGACACGGCCGCGGCGCAGACGGCGGTCAACTCGCTCGGCACGCGCGCCGGATACGACTGGCCCGAATCGCAGTCCCAGGCACTGTTCGCCGTAGCCACGGGGTCGGGGCTCGGTGGCTATCTTCCCGCGCGCACCGGCTGTCCGGCCGGACGGTGGGGCTATCCGTGCTTCCGGCCGGACACGATTCCCATCATCATTCTGTTCACCGACGCCCCCTATCACAACGGTCCGAACACCGCGTACAACTACAGCGCGAGCGCACTCGGGTTCACGCCGCCCTCGTGGGCCACGGTCGTCTCCGCGCTCAATGCGCGCCGGGTCCGGACCATCGTCGTCGAATCGAGCGGCGGCTATGCGGACGCGCGGGCCAATGCACGCGATCTTTGCAACGCGACGGGCTCGGTCGACGCCGCGGGCAATCCCTACGTATTCAGCATTTCCACCGACGGCTCCGGGCTCAGCTCGGCGGTCGTCACGGCCGTGCAGGCACTGGCCAACGCCACACGCTACGACGTGAGCGCTCGCGCGACCGACAATCCGGCCACGATGATCGACGAACGCCGCTTCGTGCAGTCCATCACGCCGGTCCGATGGGGCCCCGGCAGTTGCCTCGGAATCGTCGGCAGTACGTTCCGCCAGTGCTCACCGGGAACGCACGTCGAGTTCAGCATCGCGTTCCGCAACGACTTCGTGATGCCCATCGCGGTGCCCCAGGTGTTCAACTTCTTCATCGAGGTGCTCCTCGACGGAACTGTGCAGCAGCAAATCCCGGTCCGGATCGTCGTGCCGCCCGCCGTTTCGACGTATCCGCCTGAGGGTTCCTACTGGCGGGACTACGACGCGACGGCGTTCTGCACGATCCCGCCACAGCGACCCGACTGGAACGCGCTGCGCTGGGATACGATTCTGCCTGCGGGGACCTCCATTCGTTTCGAAATCCGCACCGCGGACTCGGCCGCCATGCTCTCGAGTGCCCCGCCCGTCTCGGTAACGCTCCCGCCCGAGCCCGCCGTGGGAAGCGTCGACGTGGGGGCGCTGCTCGTGGGTTCAGGGCAACGCAACTTCTTGCCGTACCTTCGCGTCACGTCGGTGCTCATGTCGTCGCCCGACCGGCTCTCGGCTCCCGTGTTGCGTGGCTTCGAGCTCGAGTACACTTGCACGACCGCCGAGTAATCAGGGGAGAGTCGGGGAGCGACGAATGGGGTGTGGGGGGATCTCGTCGATCCGTGCTCCGCGGCGCACGCGACGTGACGCAGGGGGCCGATGAGTCGGTGTGCAACCCACGAGGAGGGACGTGAAACCTCCATACGTCGGGCGGCTCGGCCTCGGGGGACGCCGAATCTCGCGTTCGTCCTCGTAGCGGTCGGCGTCACGGGGTGGACAAGCGGATGCGACGAGCGCGAGACGCGACCGGCACCCGTCGTCGATGCGTCCGCGGACAGAAGCGGGGAGCGCGACGCGTCCACCGTGGACGACGGGTCGCTCGTCGGGGATGGTCCGCGCACGGACGCCGACGGCACGCCACTACCGCATTGCCCGAGTGAACGGCTGCGCTGGGAAGTCACCGTGATCGGCCGCGACTCGAGGTCGGGCAGGGAGCCTTCGCGCATTGCGCTTGCCTCGGCCTTGGAACGCGTGGTGGCCGCGTTCGTCGATGACGTGGACGGCAGCGCGCGACCGCGCGCCGTGCGCGCCTCTTGGAACGACTGGTTGCCGGAGCGGGTGGATTTGGACGCCGTGCCCCGCGATGCCGTGGCGCTCGACCTCCTGCGGGTGGAGGGTGGATGGCTCGTTGCGTACGAACGCGGCGAGGGAGGCATCGGCGTGCGGGCGCTCGACGAGAACCTGGGTTCACGGGCCGAGCCGGCCACGCTCGCCGAACGGGGAGGCCGTCCGCGACTGGTCGCCCGGCCTACCGGGGCGTGGGTGCTGTGGCAGGACGGCACCCACGTGCATGGTGTCGCGGTGAGCGCACACGGCGCCCCGATCGGATCGGCGATCCGACTCGCGGAGCTGGTCTCGAGCGATGCGCGTTTCGATGCCACGCGGTTCGCCGAGCCGGACGCGATGTTTCTTGCGTGGGCGGGCACGCCCGCGGCACGGCGACGGCTCGCAGGCCGGCGGATCGAAGATGACGGTCGCGCCGCTGCGCCGGTCGACGTCGGCGCGAGCGGCGAAGCGGTCGGAGCCGTCTCGATCGGGGGCCGATCGCACGCGCCAGCGGGTGGGTCACCTGCCTTGCAGGGCGCCGTGGCGTTCGACGTGTCGATCGACACGATGCGGGCCGTCCGATTCGTCGTCGTGGGCGTGGACGCAAGGCCCGCCCTCTCTGAGATCACCGTCAGTGAGGCCGATGGCTCCCTGCTCGAGCACGGTTGGGGCGCATCGATCGCCACCTTCGGCACGGGATACGCGATCGCCTATCGCGCGCGGCCGTTCGACGGAGACCGCGCGCGGACACGTCTCGCCTGGCTGGACCGCGACGGATGCGAACTGGGACGGGTGAGCGGGCGGAGCACGGTTTGGGTCTCCGACGTCGAGGCATCGGGCCCCACGAGCCTCGTAGCAGCGGGCGGGACCCTCGTGGTCGGATGGACGGAGCAACTGGACGGCGTGCAAGAGATGCGGCTTGCGCGGGGGAGGTGTGAGCCATGAGCGGCCATCCGAGGCGAACGACACGAAAGAGGGACCTCGCGCGATTCGGCCCCTCGCCGTCTCTCGGCGTACGAGGCGGGGGCCTCTTCGTGACGATGGCGCTGTCGGCGGCGTGCGCACTACCCGAGGAACCGCCTCAGGGCCGCTCGGTCGACGCGGAGAGTTGTGGGCTGCTGCCCCAGGAAGGCTGCCCGTGCCGAGGGCACCAGACGGCGCAGTGTCATCTCGAGCCGGTTATGGGCGACGGTTCGGTTCTCTGCTTTTCCGGCGTGCGGCGCTGTGTCGGAGGGCGCTGGTCGGCCTGCGAGGACGTTGTCGCGCGACCGGCGACCGCGGCCGGCGGCGACGGCGATGTGGGCGGCGCGACGGAGGCTCTGCGCATCGGTCCGCTTCCGTGCAGCGTCTGCAGGCCCGACTGCTTCACGAATCTCGACCAGCCCGGTCCCGAAGACCTTCCGGGCAACTCCGAAAACGTCGAGTTCGATCCCGCCCTCGGCGGCGTGCGTCTGATGGGCGGCGGCCCGATGGTGTGCATGTCGGACTCGTGCCGACGCAACTGGTCGACCGGCACGGGCACGGGCACACCGTGGAGTCCGACGCCGGACAACTCGGAAGGCGTCGTCGTCGACCCGTCCGATGGGGCGCTCACCCTGGGATTCTCGACGAGCCGCGCGCACGGCGTCTGGATCGCGAGCATGAACGGCGCGACGGTATCGCGATTCGACCCGGAGACCGGTCGCGAGGTGGCACGCTATCCCTCGGCGCGGCCCGATGCCGTCAATCTGGCTCGTCCGTGGGACGAGGGGTGCAACTGGGCAAACACGGGAAACTGCCCCTCGCGCACAGCCGTCGACCAGATCTTTGACGCGTACGTGGCCAATCGCGCCTTTGGCAATCAGCCGACCGTGACAAAGTACGCGGCTGCGCTCGAGCGCTGCGTCGACCGCAACGCCAATGGCGTGATCGACACGAGCCGCGATCTGAACGGCAACGGCTTCATCGACATGGGCACGGCGGAGTTCGTCGGCCCCAATGACGAGTGCCTGCTGTGGACCGTGCGTGTCGGCGGATGGAGCGGCGTGGCCCGCGCTCTCGCCATCGGCGTGGCGCCGGCCGGGGTCGACGTGGGCGACGTCTGGGTCGGCAACTTCAATGAGCAGCGCGCGTATCGGCTCAATCCAACGACGGGTGCGACGACCGGGTCGGTGTCCATCGCTCCCGTCACGCCGTACGGGGCGGCGGCAGGACCCGACGGGCGCATCTGGTTCACGGGCGGCACCGCGCCGCAGCCGCTCGGAGCCGTCCACCCGGCCACGATGACCTACCACCCGGCGGCCGTCGCGCCCAACTACTGGGTCTGGCCCTACGGCATCGCTGTCTGGAGCGATCCCGCAGGGACGCAAACCTACATCTACATCGCGGAGTGGGGAGGGCACGGAATTCGCCGCTACAACCCCGCCACGAATACGTGGTTCCGGCGCGATCTGAACACGTGGTGGCCGGGGTATATCTTCTACACGGGCGGCCTCGGAGCGGACGAAACACGCCTGTGGTCGAGCCTGTACGGCTTCTATGTCTGGGACGCGTGGTGGGGTTGGCTCTGGTACGGAAGCTGTCAGTTTTTGAGCTTCCGCCTTCCCGACATCGACGATGCGCGCATCTATGGACCGGCGGGGTGCCCTGCGTGGAACTACCACGGGGCGGGCGTCGGCTTCGACGGATCGATCTGGGCCGTCGGGCTCGGTAGCAACAACGTCGTCCGTCTGATGCCGGACCGGACCACGTATCAGGTCAGTCCGCAGGTTCTCGCCACCCCCTACACGTACTCCGATTTCATCGGCTATGGCCTCAACACCTTCGCCAACCCCCGCGGCCACTACCGCTTCGTCGTCGACTCAACGTGCAACAACTTCCGGTGGGAGTCGCTCACGTGGCGCGCCACCACGCCCCCCGGAACCAGCGTCGAGATGCGCGTGCGCTCCGCGAACAGCATGGCCGCGCTCGCGGCCCAACCGTGGCGCGGGCCGTGGACGACGTCGCCAGCGAATCTCCAGGCCGCGCCGGGCCCGGTGCCGGACGGCCGGTTCCTCGAGGTCGAGGTTCGCCTCGCGACGACCGACCGCCGCACGACGCCGCGTGTCTACGACGTCGGGGTCACCGGAGGCTGTCCGACGGCAAGCTACCCCCCCTCGGGCAGCTACACGCGGGTCTATGACGCCGCCACGGTCTGTCCCGGTGGTCACAGCGGTACGCGCGCCATCTGGGGTGACCTGACCTTCTCGGTCACGACGCCCGCCGGCACGCGCATCGACTGGGAGATTCGCGGCGCCGATTCGGTCGCGGCCCTCGCCGCAGCGACACCCATCGTGCGCTCCACGCCCCCCACGGGCTCACCCATCGCGCTCGATCCGCTGTTCGCCGCCGCCATGGGGGGACGCCATCCGTTCGCCGTGTCCATCCGGGCGGTGCTGCATGCGAGCGCGGACCGCACGCAGACGCCCGTGCTGCACTGGTTCGCGCTCAACTACGTATGTGGACCCGCCGAATGACACGCGAACGACGCGACGAGATCGGCGGCTCCTCGCGTAGCCTCCGTGGCGGGCCCAGCGCCGGCGTCCTGCTGACATGGTTCGCCGTCGTTGGAATCGGCGCAGGTGTCCCCGTAAGCGCCGCCCCCGCGCAACCACCGGCATCGGGACCACCGCTCGGCGGCTATGCATCCACTGCGTCGACCGACGAGCCGAACGAGGCGCCGCTCGTCGTCTCCCCACATCGCCACGACGCGTCGCTCGATGCGATCGAGCGGATGCGGCGTCGGGCCGTCGTCGCCCGCGTGGGCCCCGTCTCCATCACGCTGGGCGAGCTGGAGGACCGCATCGCACGCAGCAGCCTCGACGACTACCGACGGCTCGGCTTTGCGCGCCTGGCGCGCCAGGTTCTCGGAGAACTGGCGCGCGAGGTCGCGCTCGCGCTCCGGGCCGAGTCGCTCGGGTTGTCCGCGCATGCCGAGGTTCGAGGGGCGGAGCGCGACGCCCTGGTCGCCCGCCTGCGAGCCGAACACGCCGCCGAGTCAAGCCGTGATCCCGAAGGTCCCATCCGCGATCTGGTCGCACGGCTGCGCGCGGAGCATTTGAGGGAGCTGATTCCAGCGCCGCTCTACGACGCCGTCTTGCCACTACCTTGGAATGAACGGCGCGAAGTCGTCGGCCCCCGACTTCGCCCGGACGATTCGGCGCTGGCCCCGGAGCCGATGTCTGGACCCGTGCACGTTCATGCGCCTCGAGAACGTTCGGGCCCACGTCCGCCGCCGCCGCGAGAGGTTCCCCGAGATCCGCCCCCCGGGCCTCCTCGGCCGTTGCCGGAGCGCTGAGATGGCCCTGGTCTTGCTCATCCCGCTGCTCGGCGTCGTCTCGTACGGCTGCTCGTGCGAGGAGCCATCGGCCTCGGCCCACTCGGCGAAGCGGACCGAAGCCATCATCGACCGCCCCACGTGGGGACTGCCACCCGAGATCGCCAGCCGTGTCGTCGCACGCATCGACGAACGCGAGCTGACCGTGCTGGACTTCGCCGACGAGCTGGCGCGACGCCCCCCGGCGGCCCGTGCGCGGTTCGTGATGCCCGCGCATCGCGCGGAGCTACTCGAGCGGCTGGTCGACGACGAGTTGCTCGCGGACGAGGCGCGCCGCCGGGGCCACGACCGCGACCCCGCCGTGGCGCAGGCCCGGCGCACGGCCCTGGTGCGTCAGCTCGCGCAGCGCGTCCGAGAGACGGTCGCGGCCGAGCCCGTACCCGAAGAGGAGCTGCGCGCCCGCTACGAATCGGAACCGACGCGATGGAACCGTCCGGAAATGATCAGCGCGCAGGTGATCGCGGTCGCCCGCGCCTCCGACGCACGACGGGTCATCGCCATCGTGCGCCGCGCCTCCGAGGTCGACCGCGCAATGCAGCAGGCCGCGCAGCGGTTCGCCATTCCCCGCGAAGGCATCCGCACGAGTCACCCGCTCGGACCCTTCCCCCACCCGGACGCGCCGGGAGGCGGTGATCCGAGCGTTCCCGAGCCGGTCGCGCGCGCCGCCTTCGCAACCCCCCCGGGCGCGATCCATCCGCAACCGGTCGCCCACGAGGGTGTGTTTTACGTCGTCCGAACGCTGACCCGCGCGCCCGAAACCCGGATCCCCTTCGAACGTGCCATGCCTCTGCTGCTCGCCGACCGCATCGACGACGCAGTGCGCCGTCGCCTCGACGCCGAGGCGCAGCGCATCGAGGTCCACGTCGACGAGGCGGTTTTCGCCCAATTGCGGGATCCGTTCTCGGCCCGCGAACGCCCCGACGACTCGAGGAGTCCCCCATGACGACTCACCCGCGGCCAGCCGTAGCAATCGCCTTGCTCGGAGCCATCGCCTCGTTGTGCGCCTGCGAAGAGGACCGCCCCCCGGCACCGCTCGCCGATGCAGGCCCCCGAGACGCGGTCGTGCCCGATCGCATGCAAGCCGAGGATTCCACGGTCGACCTCGACGCAAGGGTGGGCGACGAGCGAGCCGCCGAAGAGTCGGGAACCAGCGACTCCGCCATCGCCGACGCCGGCCCGGAAAGTGATGGAAGTCACGCTGCGGACGGCATGGTCGTGCGGCCGGACGGTGCGTTTGGCGAGCTGGATTCGGGCCCCTGCCCCGTTCCACCCGCGGGCTGCTCGTACGACACGTCACGCCCCGGTTGCGCCCTGCGCTGCCCGTGCGGCAGCACGAGTTGCGATGAGACGCAGTGGTGCATGCGCACGACACCCGGCGCATGCAGCGGCGAGGGAACGTGCGTGCCGAGACCCGCCTCGTGCCCCAGCGGGGAGTACGAGCCGGTTTGCGGCTGTGACGGCGCCACGTACAACAGCGCGTGCGACGCCAACCGCCTGGGAGTCGCCGTCGCTCGCGAAGGCGAATGCGACAGCGCCGATTGCCGGATGCGACCCTGTCCACCTGGTTGGGCGTGTCGTCGCTGTGGCGAACGACACGCCTGTCTGCGACCCGGTGACATGTGCTGAACGTTCGCGATCGGCCGATTCGGCGTCGCGCCGCGATCCCGTCGGAGACGCAGTCCGAGGTCTGGGCCGTGGCTGCAGCTGCGTGACCGGATCCAACCGCGAATCGGACTCCGAGCTCGAGTCGGAGGCTGCGCTCAGTCGAGGCCCGAGCGTCGTCGCAGGCGCGCGGCCTCGATGTCCCATTGTCGCAGGCGGGTCCCCGCGATGGGCCGTGCGAGCAGCAGCCCTGCGACGAATCCGCCGACGTGCGCGAAGAAGGCCACGCCCCCTTGCTGCGCTCCGAGCGTCGGAAGCGAAAGGAACGCGTAGAGCAATTGCAGCAGGAACCAGAGGATCAGGAAGACGAACGCGGGCAGTTGCTGGAAGAACAGCGGAGGAATCCACGCGAGCACCGGCGCGCGCGGGTGCATGACCACGTAGCCGGCTAGCACGGCGGAGATGGCGCCCGATGCGCCGACGAGGGGAACGCGGCTGCTCGGATCGACGACCACCTGGGCGAGCGCGGCCACCAGTCCCCCCACCACGTAGAAGAACACGTAGCGGCCGCGGCCCAGAATGTCCTCGACGTTGTCGCCGAACACCCACAAAAAGAGCATGTTGCTGCCCAGGTGCAGCAGATCCGCGTGCAGGAACATGCTCGTGAAGAGCGTCGTGACCTCCTCGAAATCCGGAACGTGGAGCAGCTCCGCGGCGACGACCCCGAAGCGGCGCAGCATCGCCGCCAGCGCTCCGGGCCCATCGGTAGCGGCGATCGAGGCCTGAAACGCGTACACCGCGATGTTCATCGCGACGAGCGAGCGCGTCACGATCGGCGCGCGCAGCGTCGGGTTCGTGTCCTTGAGGGGAATCACGAGTCCGCCTCCGGGCCCGGAGCATCCCTCCGGTTGGCGACCGCCGCCAGAGGCAAGATCGCGCCGCGCGCGCGACCCGAACGAGCCGTCATCGGGGCGCCAAACTCCGACGCCGACCGCGTTCCGGGTTCGGGGGCCGAGTGCGTGCCGTGCCCTAGAACAGGTCGGAGTCCGAGTCCGAGCCCGAGTCCGAGTCCGAGCCCGAGTCCGAGCCCCAGTCCGAGTCCGAGACTGAGACCGATCCCGAGCCCGAGCCCGAGCCCGAGCCCGAATCCGAGCCCGAGTCCGAGACCGAGTCGGAGCCGGAGACCGAGCGGCGCCGCGAGCCTCGGCACCCGGCGGGCGGTACCCTTCGAGCCGTGCCCAGCGCGACGGAATGGCTCGGCCCGGATGGACCGCTCGCCCGCGCGACGCCCGGCTGGGAGCTGCGACCCTCGCAACTCGAGATGGCCGCGATCGTCGAACGGACGCTCCGTGAGGGCGGCATCGCCATCGTGGAGGCGGGCACCGGCACCGGCAAGACGCTCGCCTATCTCGTTCCGGCGCTGCTCTCGGGCCGTCGCGTCGTCGTCTCGACGGCGACGCGCGCTTTGCAAGACCAGATCGTCGAGCGCGACGTGCCCGCGCTGCTGGCTCGCACGGGGCTGCGTGCCCGCGTGGTCTCGCTCAAGGGTCTGCCCAACTACGTGTGTCTGCGTCGCCTCGAGGAGACGCGTGCCGCACGCGCATCCCTCTCGCCGACGCTCGCCGACCAGCTCGAGCACGTCGAGCGCTGGCTCCGAACGACGCGACGTGGAGAGCGCGCCGAGCTGGCATCGCTGCCGGAAGAGGCGCCGATCTGGGCCGAGATCACCTCCTCCTCGGACAGCCGGATCGGTCCGCGCTGCCCGTACTACGAGGAGTGCTTCGCGACGCGCGCGCGCAGCGCCGCCGAACGGGCCGATCTCGTCGTCGTCAATCACCACCTGTTCTTCGCGGATCGCGTAACGCGCACGCCGCACGGCGGCGGCGTGTTGCCCGATCACGACGCCGTCGTCTTCGACGAGGCCCACGCGCTGGCCGAAATCGCGACGGCGTACTTCGGAACCCGGGTCTCGGCGGGCCGGTTCGATGCGCTCGTGCGTGACGCACGACGCGCCGCAGAAGCCGCCGGCGTGGAGCGCGAGCTCGGATCGCATCCCCGCGACGTCGAGCGTCGGGCCTCGGCACTCTTCGACGCCCTGCCCGTCGCCGACGGGGAGCCGACCCGCCGTGCGCTCGATCCGGACGCGTTGCGGGGAGCGATCCGACCCCGGTGGCTCGAGCTCGACGCCGCGCTGGACGCGCTCGGAGCGGCTGCCCTGCGACACGCCGGCCGGTCGGAGGCTCTCGCGCACATCGCGCGCCGCGCCACGGCCTTACGCGAGCAGCTCGCCACCCTGTTCGAGCCTTCCGACTCGGATGCGGACCACGTGACGTGGATCGAGCGCGAGGGCAGACGACCGGCGCTCGGCGCAAGCCCCGTCGACGTCGGCGCCCTGCTGCGCGAGCACGTCTGGACGACGATTCCCGCCGTGGTGCTCACGAGCGCGACGCTCGCCGTGCGCGGACGCCTCGACTTCAGTCTGCGGCGTCTGGGCCTCGACGCGCCCCAGCTCTCGGTCCACGGGGCGGTGTTGCCTTCGCCCTTCGACTTCGCGCGCCAGGTCGCGCTCTACCTGCCGACCCACCTGCCGGAGCCGGACGAGGAAGGGTTCCTCGAGGCGGCCGCGGCCGAGATCGACGCGCTCGTCGGTCTCGTCGGAGGCGGCGCATTCGTCCTGTGCACCTCGATCCGCGCCATGCACGCGCTTTTCGAACGCGCGCCCCAGGGCCCGACCGTCCTCGTCCAGGGACAGGCGCCCCGCGCCGCGTTGCTCGAACGGTTCCGCGCCGACGGAAACGCCGTGCTCTACGCGACGGCGAGCTTCTGGGAAGGCGTCGACGTGCCCGGGGATGCCCTGCGGCTGGTC
Source organism: Myxococcota bacterium (assembly GCA_025054695.1). Taxonomy (GTDB): domain Bacteria; phylum Myxococcota_A; class Polyangia; order Polyangiales; family JANWZI01; genus JANWZI01. The sequence goes on from JANWZI010000021.1 coordinate 28,562, forward strand.
GTCATCGATCGGTTGCCGTTCGACGTCCCCACCGATCCCCTCGTCGCTGCGCGCGCTCGGTGGATCCGGGCGAACGGGGGCGACCCGTTCCGCGACGAAGCGCTGCCCGCGGCGGCCCTCGCGCTCGAACAAGCATTCGGGCGATTGGTGCGAGCCACGTCCGACCACGGCATCGTGGCCGTGCTCGATCGACGCATCGTGACGCGCGGATACGGGCGCGTGTTCCTCGAAACCTTACCCCCCGCGACCCGCTGTGACGATCGCGACGCGGTGAGCCGATTCTGGCGCGGCCTGCGCGCGATGCGCGAGGCGCGCGAGGCGCCGCTTGGCCCGAGCACGCTCGCGCGCTAATCACGCTCGCCGTGGTCGGCTTCCCGGAAATGAGCGAGTACGATGGACTCGGGCTCGCCGAGTTGGTGCGAAAGGGCGAGGTGACGGCATCCGATCTCGTCGAGGAGGTCATCGCGCGCATCGAGCGACTCGATCCGTCGCTCAATGCCGTGGTCGTGCGCACGTACGCCGAGGCGCGCGACGGCGCGGCGCGTCCGCTCCCCGACGGCCCTTTCGCAGGGGTCCCGATGCTGCTTAAAGACCTCGGCGCAGCACAGCGAGGGGTGCGCTCGACCCATGGGTGCAGGTTCTTCGCGGATTGGGTCCCGGACCACGATTCGGAGCTCGTCGCCGCCTATCGACGCGCAGGGTTCCTGATCGTCGGGCGGACCAACAGCCCCGAGCTCGGCATCACGCCGTACACCGAGCCCGAACTGCACGGACCAACCCGCAATCCATGGGCGCTGGACCGAACTCCGGGCGGATCGTCCGGAGGCGCGGCCGCCGCGGTGGGGGCACGCATCGTCCCGATCGCGCACGGCGGAGACGGCGGCGGCTCGATCCGCATTCCAGCCTCCTGTTGTGGCCTGTTCGGCCTGAAACCCTCACGCGGGCGCACGCCCGTCGGTCCCGACGCGAGCGAAGGCTGGCAGGGCCTCGCGGTCGAGCACGTGATCACGTTGAGCGTGCGCGACTCGGCCGCCGTTCTCGACGCGACCTGCCCACCCGCCACGACGCCGCGCACGCCGTGGTATCCGCCCGCGCCCGCGCCCGAAGGCGGCTGGCTCGAGCAGACGCGGCGGCCGCCGGGCCGCCTGCGCATCGCGTGGACGGAACGACCGTTCCTCCCCGCGACGGTCCATCCCGATTGCGTCGCCGCCGTCGAAGATGCCGCGCGTTTGTGCGCCGATCTTGGCCACGAGGTCGAGCCGGCGGCGCCCCCGATCGATCCCGAGGGGTTCGCGCACGACTTTTTCACGGTCGTCGCTGCGGAAACCAGCGCGGAAATCGCACTCGCCGAGCGCCTGCTACGACGCACGGCCCGGCCGCGCGACTTCGAGTCCGGCACGTGGCTGCTGCACCTGCTCGGTCAGGTGCTCACGGGTCAACAGGTCGCGCTCGCCCGCAAGCGCCTGCAGTCGCTCGCCCGCGAGGTGCTCGCGTGGCACGAGCGCTGGGACGTCTTGCTCACGCCGACCCTCGGACGGCCTCCGCCCCCCATCGGGTCGCTGCGGCCGCAAGGCATCGAGGCATTCCTCCATCAGGTGGTCTCGCAAGCCAATTTGCGCGGCGCGCTCAAGCTCCCTGGCGTCGTCGAGCGCGCGGTGGCGCGGGTCTTCGAGTTCATTCCGTTCACGCCGCTGGCGAACGTGACCGGCCAACCCGCGATGAACGTGCCCCTGTTCTGGAACGGCGAGGGGCTCCCCGTGGGCGTGATGTTCGCCGCGCGCATCGGAGACGAAGCGACGCTGCTGCGTCTCGCCGCCCAGCTCGAGCAGGCCCGGCCCTGGCGCGATCGGATCCCCCCGCACTGCGCGTGAGCCCCATTTCGGGATCGGACTCGGACTCGGACTCGGGCTCCGTCTCGGACTCGGGCTCTGCCTCCGACTCCGGCTCGAGCTCGGACTCGGTCTCCGCCCCCGGCGCGCTCGCTCAGTTGACGTACTTGGCGGCGAGCGCCTCTTGCGCCAGCTCCTCGAAGCTCATGCGTGCGACGCGCCGCGCCTCGTCCTCCGTGTAGAGGCGGCGGATGACCCGCGGCTCGACGCCCATGATGCGCGCGATGACGGGCGCGAGCATCGGTCCGAGCCATGGATGGTGAAACGCGTCCTGCAAACCGCGCATGAAGCGGGTGAAGGGCCGCTCGGCCACTCCCGGCTTGGTCCCGAGCAGCTGCATCCGCTTGAACGCCTCCTGCAGTCGTCGTCCACCGGGATCGACGAGATCCATCGGCTCGAAGAAGACGGCGCGGAAAAACGGCGCCGCGTGCCACATGAAGGCGACGAGCGCGCGGTAGGCCGCGAGCGTCTCCGCAGGCGGCCGTGGCGGCATCGAGGCGAGCTCGCGCCGATACGCCTCCGACGCATAGTACTCGGTCATGTAGTAGTCCATCGCGATGTGCCGCGACTCGTCGCGGTTGATGAGCGTCATGGCCTGCCGGCTCATCTCGTCGTCGACGAAGTCGTCGATCGAGCGGAGCAACGCGATGTCGAGGAGCAACTCGCCCGCCGTGATGTACGCGTTGGCGATCTCGGCCGAGAGATACCGGCAGGCGTGCACGAAGTGCTTCGCGAAGCGCACGAGGTGCGGGTTGCGCTCGTAGCGCCGGTACCGGTGCACGTCGTAGTGACGTGACAGCCGACGCGCGACCACGGCGTGACGGGCCTCGTCGAGCACGAAGGTGTGGAAGATCTCGCGCACGACGGGATCGGTCGCGCGATCGCGCTGCACCTTGAACAGCTCGCCGGCCAGCAGCTCGATCCCGGACATGTCCTCGAAGTACTGGCAGACGGCCTCCTCGTGCTCGCGCGGCATCGCGCGCGGCGGCACGCTCCAGTCGAGATCGTCGACGTGCCACTGGTCGCGCCGGCACATCGCGAGCATCCGCTCGAGGTCCATCGGCCGCTCAGGATACCACCGGCCGCCCCGCGCGGGCCGGGGCGAGACCCACGCGGACGTCGAGACCCTCGCTCCTGGCCTCGCCACCTGAGGTAGGCTGCGGCCGCGGTGCGGCTTCCCAATCCAGACCGCTCCCGACGCACGCTCGGACTGTGGCTGCTCGTGCTCGCGCTCGTCGGGGGCGCGATCCTGCTCGCCGTCCAGCTGTTGCTCGGCGTCGTCAACCATCCCCGCCCCGACGAGGCCGTCGGCACGATGCTCCTCGGCGCCGTCCTCGCGTTCCCGTCCGGCGCGTTCTACCTGACGGTGCCGCGCCTGCTCGATCGCTACGACCCGGAGCCCTGGTACGCGCTGTTCGGCTGTCTCGCATGGGGAGCGCTCGTCGCCACCTCGATCAGCGCGCTGGTCAACACGTGCGTGGGCACGATGGCGGCCTTCATGCTGGGCCCGGCCCACGGGACGACGGTGGCCGCGGTGCTGAGCGCGCCGCTCGTCGAGGAAACGCTCAAGGGGATCGGGGTCTGGGGCGTTTTTCACTTCTTGCGTCGCGAATTCGACGGCGTCGTCGACGGAGTCATCTACGCCACGTTCATCGCCCTGGGCTTCGCGACGGTCGAGAACGTCATCTACTACGCGCGCGCCGCGGCCGAGGGAGCCCCCGTCCTCGCGCTCACGGTGTTCCTGCGGGGCCTGCTCTCGCCGTGGTGCCATCCCCTGTTCACAGCGATGACCGGCATCGGGCTGGGGATCGCGCGCGAGTCGACTCGTCCGATCGTGCGCTACGGGGCGCCGGTGCTCGGCTGGAGCGCCGCCGTGTTCCTGCACTTCGTGTGGAACGGAACCGCCTCGCTCGGAAGCGGGGAGCTGTTCCTGCTCATGCTCCCGCTGTGGTTGCTGTTCGTGGGCGGCTTCCTCGTCCTGGTGATCGTCCTGGTGGGCCGGCGCGGCCGGATCATCCGCCAGCACCTTCTCGACGAGATCGCACTCGGGACGCTCGAGCGCCGCGAGGTCGAGGTCGCCGCCAGCGCCTTCGGGCTGCTGCGCGCGCGCATCCGCCACGGTCCGCGCGGCGCCGAACTGGTGCGCGCGATCGCGCGCCTCGCGCTGAGCAAGTGGCACGCGGCGCGCGCGATGCAGGGAGGCACCCACACGGTGAGCCTCGATTTCATCGTGCCCCTGCGCGAGCGCGTGCGCGCCCTGCGCGCCCAGGTGCGGCTTTGAGCGACGCGCTGCACGAGGCGCTACGCAGGCTGCGTAACCGCGAGGGCCTCCCGTCCGATCCGGCCTGGCGCATCGTCCGGAACGCGACGTTCGAGCTCGCGCGTCGCCATGCCCGGTCACGCGCGGACGCCGAGGATGCGGCGCAGGCGGCCGCGATCCGCGTGCTGCGATCGGTCCACCACGCGCGCCTCGAGTCTCCGGCGGCGGCGCGCGCATGGCTCCGTCGCATCGTCGTCCGCATCGTGATCGACCAGTCTCGCGAGCGAAAGGCACGACTCGTCGCCCCCGAGCGCCTCGCGGCTCTCGTCGAGGCCCCTCCGACGGCGCAACCGCCCGCACCCGATGAGATCCTCGAGCACGTCATGCGCCGCCTCGATGCCCATCTGACCGAGGCCGAGACCCGGCCGAGCAAACGTCTCGCGGATCGCCGCCGCGCCGAGCTCGCCCTCCGCCGTAATCTGCTCGGCCAGGACCTCGACGTGCTCGCACGGGACGCCGCCGACTTGAGCCGGGACGCGCTGTCGAAGTGGATCGAGCGTGGCCGCGAACGCATCCTCGTGCCGATGCTCGAGGCCAGTCTGCGCGAGCGCGCGATCCCGCTCGAGGAACGCACCGTGCTGGAAACGGCTCTGCACGCGCTCCGCCGCGCGCGGCGTGCCGACGCGGGCCGACCTCGGCCCGACCGGCGAAAACCGCGGCAACCGGCCACCGACCCCACGCCCCATGCTCCGAACGGTCAGTCCGACCCCGAGGCCGCCGTCCATCATGCGGAGTCCAACCATGCCGGTCCGGCCCCCGCGCACCGCCGGAGCAAGCCATGAACTGTGGCCTCGCGTCGACCCTGTTACGCGCCGCGCCGGCGCAACGACGATGCAAGCCGCACGGGCCTCGCGTCGCGAGCGACGGCCGCTGCCGCGCGCGCGGCCCCACCGGGAGGCAGGGACGATGACCGAGCGACTGCACGCCCGGATGGAAGACGCACTGGACCGCGTCGCACGAGGCGACCGATCGTCCGAGGACGTCCTCGAAGCGCTGGCATACGTGCTCGCCGTCGCATGCATCGACGGTCGGCCGCCTCGGCTCGATCGTGAGCGGATCGCGCGAATCGAGGCGAGGGCGCGCCGGGTGCTGCACGAGGCCGAGCGCGACGCGGACGAGGACGTACGCAGCGCCGCGCGCCTGGCGCGCGCGGGACTCGACGTGCTGTGCGGACGACATCCGCGCGAGCCCCTGCCGCGCGATCTGCTGCCCCCGTCGCCTCTGCGTCTGGTCGATCTGCTCGCCGGTCGGCTCGACGGGCTGGCTTCCGCGAGCTGCGCGCTCGCGCAGGCGGCAACGGAGGGCGGAAGGAAGGAGCTGGCCCTTCTGCGGCACCTTCGGGGAGGCCCCGAAGCCGCCTCGCCCCCACCTGTCGCCCCGCAGGCCTCGACGCGCGCCGCCGTGCAACGACCCCGCCGCTCCCGGACGCCGGGCTCGACGCCGCCGGTGGATCGGGAGCACGAGGCGCCCGTCCTCGCGCTCGCTGCCCGCTCACGGACGACGATGCGCGATCCGTCGCGCGGCCGCAGCATCGCCCGGCTCGACGATCCCCCCGTCGAAGCCGTGCTCTTCGGCCGCGGCCGGAGCCGCGAGCTCGCCCTGTACGCCGCGGCCGCGGTGCCATTGCGCTTCGTCGCGTCGGGCCTACGGCTCGTCGATCTCGCGGGTGGCTACTTCCTCGGACGGATCGCCGCGGGCGTCCGACGCCTCGATGGATGGCTTCACGCCGGAGACCATCGGGTCCGTTGGCGTCTGTCGCTCGACGACACCGGCCCGAGGACTTCGCGTGGTTCGTCGACCCGATCCAGGAAACGTCGTGGCCGCCACATCCGGCGGGAGACGTGACGCACCACGGATCGGCGACGTCCCTGCCCAGTCACCCCGCGGCACGACCGATTTCGGAATACGAGGCCGAGGCTGAGCCCTAAGTCCGAGCTCGCGTCCGAGTCCGAGGCCGCGCCAGAGTCCGAGACCGAGTCCGAGGCCGAAACCGAGGCCGAGTCCGAGACCGAGTCCGAGGCCGAGACCGAGTCCGAGACCGAGTCCGAGACCGAAACCGAGGCCGCGTCGGAGTGAGTCACGGTGCCGCCCACAGTGCGCGCAGCGTCGCCATCGTGGGAAGGCCCACGTGGCGACCGACGAGACGTCCCCGTGCGTCGAGCGCGAAGAATGCCGGAACCGCGTCGATGCGCCCCAGATCGCTCGTTCCGGCGGCGACGGTCCCGCCCTCGTCGTGCGTGACCTCAAATGGGGGCTCGAGGGAAGCCGCCCACGCTTCGAGGAGAGCACGCGCATGAGGCTGGGCGGCCACCCCCACCACCCGGACCTCGGGATGCTCGCGCACAAACCGACGCAGGAGATCGAGGCTCGCCTGACTCATCCCGTCGTACGTGAGGAACACGAACAAGAGGACGGGGTGCCCCCGCAGCGACGGGATCTCGAGTGACGACCCGTCGAGCCGACGCACGGTCAAGCGCACCGGCGGCACGACGTCGACGCCGCTCCGTCCGGGCACGAGCCGCGCGTGGCCCGCCGTCGACCCGCACGCCGCGATCGCGACCGCGGTCGCCACGAACGCGAGCGCCGCGGCCCGCCGGGCCGCGACCATCAGGAGCCTTTCTGCCCGACGAACTGATCCTCGCGGTGACGGAAGAGGACGTTGAACGTCGTCAACGACCCGTAGCAGGCGGTCACGTACTGCTGCATCTGCACCTTGTCCTCGTCGGAGAGCGCCGGGTGCGCGTTGATCTTCTGCTCGAGGACGCGAAGCTTGTCGCGCACCAGGACGATCTTGTGGAAGAAGGCGTCGAGCGGCACGCGCTTCTCCTGCGTGTCGGCCTTTCCGGGCACGAGCACCAGCTCGCCGCCGCGCCACCGTTCCCCCATCTCCACCTCGCCGACGCCCAGCTCCTCGCGCAGGACGTCTCGCAGCACGCGTCTGAACTCCTCGGCATCCATGTCGATGTCGACCTCCCTCGGAATCGAGCGACGGACCTCGACGGGCTCCGAACCCCCGTCCGACGCGCGTCGTCGCGGGGCCGACGCCCCCGATCGGCGCGCCGTCGCGGGCCGGAACGCGACCCCGATCGGCTTGTGGTTCGCGCACGTCGCGCTGTCGCGCAGCGGTGAGGGCCAGCATCCCAGCCGGCACTCGCCGCTCCGGGACCCGTCTGCCTCGTCCCACAGCGGGACGAACCAGCCACACGTCCCGCACCGGCCCGTCAGGTCGCGCTCCATGCGCGTCCGTCCGACCTTACATCGGAAATGGGCTTCGTCGATCGACGATGGAGCAATGAGCCGGTGCGGCGAGCGCCGGCCGTCGGAGTCGCATCGACCGCCGCCATCGCGGCGCACGGATCGCCGCCGACCGCCGCCTCGTTGCCGGGATCGGGCTTCGTTTCGATCTCGGGGGCACGCGCGGACTCCAGCTCGGCCTCGGACTGTGCCTCACGCTCGACTCCGAGCACGGAACACCCGTCGGCGCCATCACCGACCCGACCGCGGCCGTCAGCGCGGAGCCCGCGACTCGAGGGCGCTGGCGAGCCGCACGAGCGTCGGCTCTTCGAAGGGGCGACCGACCAGTTGCACGCCGACCGGGAGCCCGCGCTCGTCGCGGCCGAACGGCACGTGCATCGCGGGCAGGCCCGCCAGCGACGGAGGCAGCGTGAACACGTCCGCCAGATACATCGAGAGCGGATCCTCGAGCCGCTCTCCGAGCCGGAAGGCCGCGGTCGGCGAGGTGGGACCGAGCAGCGCGTCACAGCGCGCGAAAACGGCCTCGTAGTCGCGGATGATGAGCGTTCGCACGCGCGCGGCCTTCAGGTAATAGGCGTCGTAGTAGCCCGCCGACAGCACGAACGTGCCGAGCACGATCCGGCGACGGACCTCGGGGCCGAACCCCGTGGCGCGTGTCGCGGCCGTCGTCTCGAGCGCATCGCCGCGCTCGATGCGCAGTCCGTAGCGGACGCCGTCGAAGCGCGCGAGGTTGCTCGACGCCTCCGCCGTCGCGATCAAGTAGTAGACGCTGACGCCGAGCCGGGCGTGCGGCAACGCGACGTCGTGCGTGCTCACGCCGGCGTCGCGCAACGCCTGGGTCGCCAGCTCCAGCGCGCGGACGACGCCGGGCTCGCACCCCTCGAGCCCGTCGCGACAAACACCCACCCGAAGCCCCCGCGCGGGCTGGTCCGCCGCCGCCATGTGCTCCGGAACCGGACGATCCGAGCACGTCGCGTCCCGTCCGTCGTGGCCGGCGATCACGTCCAGGCCGAGCGCGGCACCCCGCACGTCGCTCGCCATCGGGCCGACCTGGTCGAGCGAGCTGGCGAACGCGACCAGGCCATACCGCGAGACGCGGCCGTACGTCGGCTTGATCGCGACGATCCCGGTGAACGCCGCGGGCTGTCGGACGCTACCCCCGGTGTCGCTTCCGAGCGCCAGGGGCACCATGCCCGCGGCCACCGCGACCGCACTGCCTCCGGAGCTGCCACCGGGGCTGCGTTCGCGGTCGAGCGGATGACGCGTGACCCGGAACGCCGACCGCTCCGTGCTGCTCCCCATCGCGAACTCGTCGAGGTTCGTCTTGCCCACGATCACCGCTCCCGCCGCGCGCAGCCGCTCGACCACGTGCGCGTCGTAGGGCGCGACCCATCCTTCGAGGATCTTCGAAGCACAGGTCGTCGGCGTGCCCCGCACGCACAGGTTGTCCTTGATCGCGACGGGCACCCCGGCCAGCGGTCCGAGCGGCTGCCCCGACGCTCGAGCCCGATCGACCTGCGCGGCCGATGCGAGCGCCCCCTCGGCGTCCATCCACAGGAAAGCGCCCAGATCGGGATCCCGCGCCTCGATGCGCTGCAGCGCCTCGCGCGCGATCTCGACCGCGGAGCACTCGCCTCGCGCCACGCGATCGCGCAGGCGCCAGGCCGGCTCGTCGAGCCGCGCCGTCGTCACGATCCCTCCAGAATCCGCGGCACCGCGAACGCCCCCTCCTCGTGGCGCGGAGCGGCCGCGAGCACCTCCTCGCGCAGCAGCGGCGTCGACGGCAGGATGGGCCGCAAACGCGCGTCGATCGGCGGCGCGTGGAACGTGGGCTCGACCGCAGAGACGTCGACGGTGTCGAGCTCCGCGACGTAATCCAGAATGCGCGCGAGATCGGCGCGGAGCGCCTCGAGGGTCGGCTCGTCGAGCTCGAGGCGCGCCAGTTCGGCGATCCGGCGCACTTCGTCGCGTGAAATGGACATGAGCGCCAGGCCGTAGTAGCATACGTGCCGCTCGCGGCGCAGGCCGCCTCGTCGGAGGAGCAAGTGCGGTCGTCCTGTCGTGGGCGACGGGCGCACGCGCGGGCACCGACGAACGAGAAGGAGGGAACATGCCTACGTGGGTCAACGCCATCGGAGCGTCCGTCGTGGTTCTGCTCGGCATCGGTTGCACGGCCGACGACGAGTTCTGCAACCCCGACGCGACCGGCCTCAATTGCGTGTGCGCGGGGGGCGATAGCTGCGACATCCATTGCGGCGAGGTCGGCGAATGCGACACGCAGTGCTCCGGGGGCTCTCGCTGCTCGGTCGATTGCGAGGGAACTCGCGGCGACTGCGACGTCGAGTGCGCGAGCGCGGCGTCCTGCGAGGTGGACTGCCGCTCCTCGTCGAGCTGTCAGGTGACCTGTCCTGCGCGCTGCACCGTTCGCAACTGCACGCTCGGTTCCGGCTGCAACGTGACCTGCGGGCTTTCCGGCGTGGCGCGCCAGCAGGGGCCGGACGCGGTCTGCGGCGCGACCTGAGCTCGCTCCGCTTCCGAGTCCGATACCGATACGGACACCGAGTCGGAGACCGAGAGCGAGACCGAGGCCGTGCCCGAGACCGGGGCCGAGTCCGCGTCCGAACCCGACTCCGAGTCCTCATCGACGAACCGTCACCCCTGCGCGCGAAGCAAGTTGGCGATCGCGGGGCCCGCGAACTGCTGCCCCGAAGCGACGCGGACTCGTTCGAGCCGGATTGCGCCTCCGTCCCCGCAGCGGACGAGCACTCCGTCGTCGGGCTCGACCCACGCCTCCCCCGGCTTGAGCGCCCGCGGCAAGCGCCTCCCGTCCACGATGCGCACCGCGAGCACGTCGACCGGCGTCTCACCGAGTCGCGCGCTCGCCCCTGGCTCCGGCGCCGCCGCACGCACGAGGCGCTCGATCTCCTCGGCTGCACGCCGCCAGTCGATGACGAGATCGTCGGGCTCGGGGCGTCGCGCCCAGCTCACGGCGTCCTCATCTTGCGGGGCTCCGACGAGACACTCACCGCGCGCGAGCCGCTGCGCACATCGCACGAGCAGATCGAGTGCGGGCCGGTCGAGGCGGCGCGCGAGCGACCACGCGTCATCGTCGGAGCGCACCGGCACCCGGATCTGCTCGACGATCTCCCCGGCGTCGTAGCGCTCGGTGAGGCGGTGCAGCGTCACACCCGTTTCCCGATCCCCCGCTCGAATCGCCCAGAAGTACGGATCGGGACCGCGCCACCGCGGAAGCAACGACGGATGGACGCCCCACGCACCCCGCGGCGCGAGCGCGAGCACGGCGGCCGGCACGCGCCGCGGCCAGAACCACGAGAGGATGACATCGATGCATGCGGACTCGAGCACCTTCCGGACGGCAGGCGCCTCGAGATCGGGGGCGCCGAGCAGCAACGCGCGCGCCTCGGCCATCATCCGTCTCGACCGACGCATGCCGGGCGCGTCGGGATGGCCGATGCACGCCACGCTGGGCACGAGCCCCGCGCGCCCCAGCGCGAGCGCGCCGAGCGGCAGGCCGAGGTAGAGCACGCGCACGGCGCTCCGTTACCATGCCGCCCCGCGGCGTGGGGCGAGGGCGGACGCGCGTCGGACGCACACGCATCGCCTACCCGCCGGCCGCGATGGTGCTATACCCGCGCGCCGTGTCCGCGCAGGGGCGCAAGACGATTCGCGTCGTGGCCGCCGTCGTCGAACGCGACGGCCGCTACCTCATCACGCAGCGACGTGCCAACGCCGTGCTCCCGGGCCTGTGGGAGTTCCCGGGAGGCCGCGTCGAAGACGGCGAGAGCGACGAGAAGGCACTGCGGCGCGAATTGCGCGAACGGCTCGACGTCGACGTCGAGGTCGGCCAGCTCATCTCGTTCGTGAGTCACCCCTACGAGCACTACACGGTCGACCTGTACCTCTACGAGTGCCGGCTTCGCGGTCGCGAGCCGGTATGCAAGGCCGTGGCCGACTTCCGATGGGTCGGCTCCGCGGAGTTCGATCAGTACCCGTTCACGCCGGCCGACGAGGCCTCGATGTCCAAGCTGCTGGGAGAGAACGCAACATGACCAAGCATCCCATGAAGCCCGCGATCTGGCTGCTCGCCACGGCCGTTCTTTCTGCATGCGGATCGAGCGAGTCGACGACGAGCACTCCGTCGGTTTCGGGCTCGCCGCCCGTCGCACGAGCTGGATCGACCGCGGAGTCGACCGGCGCCTCCGCCGCCGGGAGCTGCGGCCACGCCGGTTGCGCCTGCGGCCGCTCGCAAGCAGAAGCACAGACCGGACCCGCCGGTGGCGCCGGAGCCACCGCCTCCGCCGGGAGCTGCGGCCACGCCGGCTGCGCGTGTGGTGCCTCCGGAGCCTCGGGGACCGTCGCGAGCGCACAACCGGCCATCGTGCAGCGCGCCCTACATCCCGAGGCCGGCAGCGGCCGTACGTTCGGTCAGCCGCCCGTCGCAGGCGTACCCGCGGCGCGTATCTCGGAGCTGCTCGCCGATCCGGCGCGGTTCGAGGGCCGCGAGGTGGAGCTGCGCGGCACCGTCGCGCAGGTCTGCCAGCGCATGGGGTGCTGGATGGAGCTGCGGGGCGAGGATGGAGCCGAAGTGCGCGTTCCGCTCGCGGGTCACTCGTTCTTCCTGCCTCGCGACGTCGTCGGCAAGCAGGCGCTGGTGCAGGGACGCGTCCTCGTCGCGGCGCTCACGCCCGAACAGGCCGAGCATTACCGGAGCGAGGGCGCCCGCGTGCTCGATCAACGCGTGAGCGTGGAAGCGACGAGCGTGCTCGTCCGCTAGTCGCCGTGGCCCGACGCGCCGTGGCCTGTCCGGCGTGTGGCACGCCGGTCCCGCGTGGCCGGTCGAGCTGCCCGGCATGTGGTCGCGCGCTCGGGGAGGATAATCTCTGCCCCCACTGCAACGCCGCCGCGCCCGTGCGGCCGGCGCGAGGCGGGTACGTGTGCGCCGCCTGCGGGCAGCCGCGCGCGCGCCTGCCGGGCACGCTCGTCTCGGCCGGCACGTGGTCGTTCGCGAGCCGCGGCGGCGGCCGTGGCGCCGGCGGCGGAGAGCCGGACCTCGAGGCATGGCGCGCGACGGCGCGTCGAGGTCTACGCCGCGGTCGCATCGCGGGAAGAAGGCTCTGGGGTGGACTGCTGACGTTGACCGGGATCCTCCTCCTGCTTGCAGCGCTGCCCACGGCCGCGCTCGCCGTCGTCGCGAGCGGTGGTTGGACGGCGCTGTTCGGGGGCACGGCGCTCGCGCTCGCCGCGAGCGGCGGCCTCGCGCTCGTGGGGGCCTCGCGTGCTCGTCGCAAGGCCACCGAGGAGGAGAAGGCCTCCGTCGAGCTCGAGATCCTCGCCTTGGCCGAACGCTCGGGGGGCGTGCTGTCCGCGACGGACGTCGCCCGCGCCCTGTCCATTCCGGTTCAAGCCGCCGATCGCATGCTTTCGGCGATGGCCGATGGGGTGCGGGTCGTGGTCGAGCTCGACCGGGACGGCCTCGTCCATTACGAGTTCCGCGAGCTCCGCCGCAGCCTGCGGCCTTCGACGGGCGTGCGCGTCGCCACCCACGACGAGCCGGGATCGGTCCCTGCGCACGCCGACGAAGTCGGCTCGACCTTCCAGGCGGAGCGTGCCGCCCCGCCATCGCGTACCGAATCCTGAGCCTGTCCGCGCTCAGGTCGCCTTGCCGCGCGCCGCACGATCGCACGGCGGACAGACGCCGTACAGCTCGTGCTTGTGGCGCGTCAGGCGGAACCCGTACCGGCGTGCGACACGCTCCTGCAGGCGCTCGATGGCGGGTTCCTCGAATTCGACGATCCGACCGCACTCGGTGCAGATGAGGTGGTCGTGGTGCTCGTCCTCGGCATGCACCTCGTAGCGGCTCATTCCGTCGCCGAAGTGCCGCTCGTGGGCGAGGCCCGATTCCTTGAGCAGCTTGAGGGTCCGGTACACCGTCGCGTAGCCGACGCGCGGATCGTGTCGGCGGACCGCGGAGAGCAATTCCTCGATGGAAACATGACCGTCCGAACGGAAGAAGACCTCCGTGACCAGACGCCGCTGGGTGGTCGAACGAAGCCCGTTGCGCTCCATGTAGGCCTCGAGCCGCTTGCGCAGACTCGCGATGTCCCTCGCGCTGGCGGGCGTCTGCCCCACGCTCCGACTCCCTTCGGTGACGCAAGGTAACATGTTCCGGTGACACGCCCAGGGTCGGAAGACGGCCGCCGCGATCCCGCGGCGATGTGGCTGCTCGCACCCGTCGCGACCGCCGCCGTGGCGCTCGCCATCGGGCTGTCCCTCGAGGCGTGGGGCGGGACCGAGTCCGATCTCGACCTACAACTGGTGGCCCCGGCGGCGGCACCGCCGGGACGGCCGATCGGCATGCGTGCGTTCGTCGTTTCGGGTGCGAGTCTCGTCTCGCCCGGACGCCACGAGGCCGCAACCGTGCACGTGACGTTGCGCGACGCGCGGGGCGCCGTGATCGTCCGCTCCGCGCTCCCACCCGCCGCGACCGAGGGGAGCGCGGGTGCGCTCGCGCTTCCCGAAGGCCGAAGCGGCACGTTTCACCTCGAGGCCCACGTCGAGCGCGACGGACGAGTCGCCGCCTCGGTCCGCTCGGTGCTGCGCGTCGCTGCCGATGCGTCTCCCCTCCCGGCTCGTCCACGCCAGGTGCCGCCGCTTCAGACGTTCCGGGAGGTGTTGCTCCACCGGAGCCGCAGCCGCGTGCCGGACGGCTGGCCGCGTCCCCACGGCTTGGAGGGTCTCTTCGTACGGCAACCGATGGGTGCCTGCGTGCCCGAGGTGAGCTGCGAACTTCTCGTCTGGATCGGCGTTCGGCCGGCCGCCGTGCACCTCGTCGACGAAGGAGGCGCCGAGCCAGTCGACGCGGAGGCGTCGCCGCACACGGAGGAGATCGTCTCGAGACGGGTCCTCGTGCGGGGTCCGGAGGCCCAAGTGCGCGTCGTCGCGATTTCCGACGGCGAATATCTCGCCGAGCGTTCGGTCCGACTCGCCGTCGTGCCGGGAATGCCGGTCGTGCGGCCGGTGAAGGTGTTGCTGCGCACGGGCGAGACGGCCCTGGCGCGCATCGAGGGCGAACGCCCCGAACGCGCCTACGACGTGGACGTCTTCGAGGACGGCCACTGGGTCCTCGCGGCGACGGTGACGGCCGACGCCGACGGAACCCTTCGTTTGCCGGCGCCGCCCGGCGGATTGCGACCGGCACTGTGGCGCTGGCAGCTCCGGGATCGACCCACCGCGACCGAGACCCAGGCCGTCGTCCTCGCGCACGTGCGGCCGCCGCACGCATCGGAGCACGATGCCGTCGACGCCCTCGCACGTGCGCTGCTCGAGACGGCGCCCGACGAGCCCGTCGCCAGAGCGTGGCTCGACCGAACCTTCCGTGCCGAGCCCGAGCTCGCCGCCCGCATGCTGCTCTCGTGGGACGCCTTCGACGTGATTCCGTTGCCGCCTGCGCACAGCGAGCTGCTCGATCGCCTCGGACGACGCAGGGAGCACGCCGGGGTCGGTCGCCGGATCGCGGCAGGGGTGATCGTCGGCAGCGGCCTCGTGGCGGGCGCGATGGTGTGGTGGCGCGGACGGCTGGCGGACCGGCGCGCGCGCGCACTGCGAGAACGTGCCGGAGATGCGACGACCGACGCCCGAACGGGACGCGCAATCGCCCCCACGCTCGTGCTCGTCCTCCTCGTATTGCTCGTCGTCGCGAGCTTCGCCGTCGTCGGCGGCTGGGTCTTGCTTCGTTGACGGCGCCCCTCGCGTCGTCGCGAGCCAGCGTCCGAGTCGGAGTCCCAACGCGAACCCGAGCCCGAGTTGGAGTCCGAGGCCGAGGCCGAGACGGAGACCGAAACCGGATCCGAGGCCGAGGCCGAGTAGAAGTCGCGATCAACCCAACTGGCCGACGCTGTGAGTCCGAGGACGTGTGCGAGCCCGAGCCCGACTCCGAGGCCGAAACCGAACGCGAGACCAAGTCCGAGGCCGTGTCCGAGCCCGAGCCCGACGATTCTTGCGCGAAGCAGCCGTCAGCTCGAGCGATCCGCGGCGGCGCCCGCGTCGTCCTGGCGCATGTGGCAGTTCTTGTACTTCTTGCCGCTGCCGCAGTGACACGGGTCGTTGCGGCCGAGTCTGGGGCGGTCGCGTCGCACGGTGGCCGGTCGCACGACCTCTGCGGCCGTCACGCGCGCCTCCGAGAGGCGTGCCGACGCGCCCGCGCGTCCGGGCTGACCCCGTCCACTGCCGGCGAGGGCCCGTCCGCCTCGCGCCGCAGCGAGGCGACCTTGCGCGACCCCGCGTCCCTCGACGGCCTCGGCCGGCTCCGCCG
>JANWZI010000021.1:44367-44662 GCA_025054695.1 Myxococcota bacterium
CCGGGGTGGCCTCCCCCCCCCCCCCCCCCCCGCCCGCGCCGGCCCCCGGGCGCCCCCCCGCGCCCCCCGCCGCCCCGGGCCGCCACCGCCGCGCCCCACGGCTCGGTTCCCGGATGCACCGCGCTCATCTGGCGCTGGCGCGCCTCGACCTGCCGTCGCCGCTGCTCCTCGAGACGCTCCACGTCCTCGGTGCGGACCTGCGCACGGTATGCCGTGGCCACCACGGCCTGCTTGATGCTCTGCATCATCGTGCGGAACAGGTCGTAGCCTTCCTTCTTGTACTCGCGCTTGGGAT
>JANWZI010000220.1 GCA_025054695.1 Myxococcota bacterium
GCTTGCGCGCGAGCCGACCGCTTGGTTGGTTTCTGTTGCTCGGACCCACCGGCGTAGGCAAAACCGAGCCCGCGAAGGCGATTGCCCGAGCGCTGTTTTTTGACCGAAATGCGATGACGCGGCTCGATTTGTCTGAGTTTTCAGAGCCGCATGCGGTTGCGCGTCTCATTGGAGCGCCTCCAGGCTACGTTGGGCATGAAGCGGGTGGGCAACTGACCGAGAGCGTTCGAAAGCGGCCTTACCAAGTGCTGTTGCTCGACGAAATTGAAAAAGCGCACCCCGATGTGCTCCTTGCGTTCCTGCAGGTGCTCGACGAGGGGCGGCTGACCGACGGGCGCGGAAAAACGGTCGATTTTACGAACACGGTCATTGTGATGACGTCGAACCTAGGTGCGCGCGAGGCGGCGGCGTCGAGACCCAAAGCGATTGGCTTTGCCCGGCGTCACGCCCACGAGGCTTGTGAAGACCCCGCGATTGCTGCCGCGCGCGCAGCGCTTGCGCCAGAGCTGTACAACCGCATTGACGAAGTGTTGGTGTATCGGCCGCTGACTGAGCAGGACGTCTGTGCAATCTCGAGACGCATGCTGGCTGATCTAGCCGCCCAAGTGCTTGCGACACACGGCGTAGAGGTTCATGTTTCCGACGATGTGCCCCGTTTGCTC
>JANWZI010000221.1 GCA_025054695.1 Myxococcota bacterium
GGCGCCTACCGGCTCGAGCGCAGGATCGGCGAGGGCGGCGCGGCGAGCGTTTACCTCGCACGGCACGATCTGCTCAAGCGCCCGTGCGCGGTGAAGCTGCTGAAACCTGCGCGCGCGACCGACGAGATGATCGCCCGCTTCGAGCGCGAGGCGCAGCTCGCGAGCCGCCTCTCGCACCCGAACATCGTCGAGATCTACGACTACGGGCGCAGCGCTGACGGGTTGCTCTACTACGCGATGGAGTATCTGGAAGGCATCAACCTCGGCGAGCGGGTGGCGCGCGTGGGGCCGGTGCCGGTCGCGCAAGCCGTGGCGATCCTGCGCCAGATCTGCGCAGGGCTCGCCGCCGCGCACGACGCCGGGCTCGTGCACCGCGACGTCAAGCCCGAGAACATCATGCTTCTTCGGCAGGCGGGCGGCGCGGACCTCGTCAAGCTGCTCGACTTCGGGCTGGTGAAGAGCGTCGCCGGCGGCCACAGCCGCGACCTCACGCGCAGCCTGCGCATCCTCGGCACGCCGCTCTACATGGCGCCCGAGCGGCTGCGCAATCCGGCGGACGTAGACCCGCGCGCCGACATCTACGCCGTCGGCGCGGTCGCCTATTACATGCTCAGCGGTCGCAAGCTCTTCGACGGCGCCGACGACCTCGCGCTCACGA
>JANWZI010000222.1 GCA_025054695.1 Myxococcota bacterium
CACCACGAGGTCAGGCTCGCCGTAGTACCAGCCTTTGCTAAAGGTCGGGGGCTTGGGGGCTTTACTCAGATCCCCGGCAGGCGCGCCCGAATCGACCCAGCGGGCGATGAGCGCAATCTCCTCGTCGGTCAGGTAGAACTCGTTCTTGAACTTTGCGAAGCCGGGCGTCGGCTTCCACGGGGGCATTAGGCGTTTCTCCGTGTAGTACTTAATCTCCTTCGCCCAGCGTTTGGCGTCGTTGTAGGATTGTAACGGGAAGGGCCCGATGTCGCCCGGATGGTGGCATGTGGCGCATTTGGCGTAGAGGATGGGCGCGATATGCTCGGCATAGGTGACGGGCGCGGGCGTCGCGTCCGCGTCGGTTTCGGGCAAGGTCAGGAAACAGCCGACGACAGTCGTGCGGGGCTGCGCCACAGGTTTGCCTGCCAAAGTCGCTCGCAGCGCGTCATGCAGGTAGCGCCGCTGCGCCGTCTCGCGCTTGGTTACACTGTCAATCGCGCCTGCATAGACCACCTCGCCCTTGCGGTTCAGCACGAAGGCTTGAGGCACATGCGTTGCGCCGAGTGTTCGGGCAAGCGCGATTGCGCCCTGCCGCACGACGGGGAATTTCAAGCCGAGCCGCCCCGCATGTTCGCGGATGGCTTCGGGCGTCTCG
>JANWZI010000223.1 GCA_025054695.1 Myxococcota bacterium
ATCAGGCCAAGCCGCCCCTCGAGCGCCGCCGGGTCTATGCGCTTCTGCTCATAACTGGGCGCAAGCCCCGTTCGGGATGGCTGGATCCAGATCTGCAACAGATGTACCGGCTCGTCTGGCGAGGGGTTGCGCTCGCTGTGGCGGATGCCGGTGCCGGCACTCATACGCTGCACCTCGCCGACGGTGATGACCGAGCCGTTGCCGAGGCTGTCCTCGTGCGCGAGCGCCCCCGCCAGGATCCAGGTGATGATCTCCATGTCGCGGTGGCCGTGCATGGGGAAACCCGCGCCCGGCGCGATGCGGTCCTCGTTGAGCACGCGCAGGCTGCCGAAACCCATCTCCTGCGGGTCGTAGTAGTCGGCGAAGGAGAAGCTGTGCCAGGTATCGAGCCAGCCGTGATCGGCATGGCCGCGTACTTGCGCCGGGCGCAGGGTGATCATCGCCTCACTCCTTGAAGGCCTCGACCGGGATGATGAGGCGCACGTCGTCGCCGATGCCGGGCAGGAACTTGGTCATGCCGAAGTCGGAGCGCTTGATGCGGCCGGTCAAGTCCGCTCCGCACACCTGCTTCTTGTTGATCGGGTGCACGCCACAGTGGAAATGGGTCACCTCCAACTTCACCGGCTTGGTCACCCCGAGCAAGGTCAGCTCGCC
>JANWZI010000224.1 GCA_025054695.1 Myxococcota bacterium
TTGGCGCGAGGGCGGCGCCGACTACTACGGCTGCGACTGTTGGGGTCTCGTGCGCCTGGTCTACTACGATGAACTCGGCATCGTCTTGCCGGAATACGGCCCGGACGACCCGAGGCCGCGCGAGAGGATCGTCGACGCCGAGGTGCTGCGGTGGGAGCGGGTCGAGGGGGCGTGGCGCGACGGGGACGTGGCGCTGCTGACAGCGGGGCGCGCCCCGGTGCACGTCGGGCTGATCGCGGACGGGCACCGACTGCTGCACGCGCTGCCCTCGGGCGCGAGGCTGGACGATTTGCGCCGGGGGCACTGGCGCGCCCGCGTGCGGGGGGTCTACCGGTGGACGGCGGTCGCACGCTCGTAGTCGCCAGACCGGCGCCGTTCGCGGAGCGCGTCGTCCGCGAGGTGCCGTCGTCCACGCAGATCGGCGCGATCGTGCGCGAGCTCGCCGGCGAGGCGAGCGACTACGCCGTCGTGTGCGTGGACGGCGAGGTGGTGCCGCCGTCGAGGTGGTCCGAGCCGATCGCGGGGCGCACGGCGGCGATCGTGGTGCGGCCTCGCGGCGGCGACGCGCTGCGGATCGCGTTGTCGTTCGGGCTGTCGGTCCTGTCGTTGGGTGTCGGTGCCTGGGCCGGACCCGCTCTCGCCTCGGCGTTGGG
>JANWZI010000225.1 GCA_025054695.1 Myxococcota bacterium
GTTCGGCAACACCTGGCGCATCGTCGCCGCTTCGATGATCGCGTACTTCTGCGGCGAGTTCGTCAATTCCTACGTGCTCGCGAAGATGAAAATCCTCACGCGCGGCCGCTGGCTCTGGACGCGCACCATCGGCTCGACGATCGCCGGCGAGGCGGTCGATTCGGCGCTCTTTTATCCGCTCGCGTTCTACGGCTCGGGCATCATCCCGGACGAAAAGCTGCCGACGGTGATGCTCGCGCAGTTTCTCGCGAAAACCGGGGTGGAAGTGGTCTTCACCCCGGTCACCTACAAGATCGTCGGGTTCCTCAAGCGCGCCGAGAACGAGGACTACTACGACCGGCGCACGAACTTCAATCCGTTCGCGCTGAAGGTCTAGCGGCGGCTACGGGCGCAGGCGGCCGGCGCGCATTTCGACGAGCAGCCGGCGCAGCAGCGCGCGCGTCTCGCCCGGCACGTCGTCGAGGAGGTACTTGCCCTCGACCTCGACGAAGTACAGCGCCGCAAGCGGCGCCGGCGTCGCGCCCGCGACGCGCAGCTCCCAGACGAGCAGCCGGTGCTTGCCGATCGCGATCTCGGCAAGCAGCCGGTTCGCCGGATCGAGGTACTGCGCGAAGACGCGCTTGAATTCCTCCTCCCCGACGTCGCGCCGGTA
>JANWZI010000226.1 GCA_025054695.1 Myxococcota bacterium
ATCACGGGTCGACCGGCAGCGGACGCGGAAAAGTTGCCTCCGTCCACTGGTGGAATGGAATGCGTGGTTTGGGTGGATGGCGAGTGGGCGGCATTGATCCGGTTTCGGGATGAACCGCGTGCAGAAGGCTCGGCGTTTGTTGGGCATCTTCGCCCGCGACATCAGGTGCGTCGCGTGGTGTTGTTGTCCGGCGATCGTCGGTCGGAGGTGGAATATTTGGCGCGTGCGGTCGGCATTGGGGAAGTGTACGCGGGACAGAGTCCTGAGCAAAAGCTCGCCTTGGTGCAGCAGGAACGCGCACGAGGGCCGGTAATGTTCGTGGGCGACGGCATCAACGATGCGCCGGCGCTTACGGCGGCGACGGTGGGCATCGCATTGGGCGCGCAAAACGAGATCACGACGGAGGCAGCGGCGGTGGTGGTGATGGATAGCTCGCTGGGGAAGGTGGATGAGTTTTTGCATATCAGTCGGCGATTTCGACGAATCGCGTTGCAGAGCGCCGTCGGTGGAATGGTGTTGAGCATGGTGGCGATGGGTTTGGCTTTTTTGGGGTATCTCCCACCGGTGGCAGGGGCGTTGGTGCAAGAGGTCATTGATGTGCTGGCGGTGAGCAATGCCTTGCGAATGGCTTGGCCACCG
>JANWZI010000227.1 GCA_025054695.1 Myxococcota bacterium
TACATCCGCGTCATACAGCGGCAGGCTGCCCGGTTGAATCAGCAGGTCGTTGTTGCCGTCTTTCCAAAGCCGATGGATCACCTTGGCCATCAGCTTCAGCACGCCGCGGGTACGCTGGAAGTTGTCCAGGCTGGACCAGTCCTCGTAGAGCCGGTCGAACACCTCGGGGTGGATCGGGTAGGCGTGCTTGAGCCGCTCGAAGTAGCGGCCCTCCTGCGTTTCCTGCGGAAAGTCGTCACGGTTGGCGATGTAGAAGTCGGCAAAGGCGCGGCACACCGACTCCATCGCCAGCCTGTCGTTGATCGAGGCAAACAGCCGCCGCCGCACGATCTCGAACGCTTCTTCAGCGGCCACCGGCTTCCACAGCGCCTGCACGCGGCCAAAGTAGTGCGCCAGCGCCTCCAGCGCCTTCACGCCGCGCTGGCTGCCGGCCTCCTTGTCGGATTCGGGCAGCGAAGCCAGCAGCACGGCCGTGGGCACGGCCTTGATCGCCTCGGTCAGCGCCTGCACGAACGACAGGTTGGAGTCGAATGTCCCGCCAGTAAGCGTCTTGCCCTCCTCAAATTGACGCACGTAGGCCACCAGCTCGTCGATGAGGATCACGCAGGGTGCACAGCGCGCCAGCAGCG
>JANWZI010000228.1:0-234 GCA_025054695.1 Myxococcota bacterium
AAGGCCCGCGCCCGCCGCGCGCGCGTGCTGCTCGAGCTCGGGGGCAACGCCGCCTGCATCGTCGACGAGGATCCCGGGGTGCCGCTCGACCGGGTGATCGCGCGGCTCGCCTTCGGCGCCTTCTACCAGGCCGGCCAGAGCTGCATCAGCGTGCAGCGGATCCTGGTCCACGAGCGGCGCTACGGCGAGCTGCGCGAGGGCCTCGCCGCGGCGGCCCGCAGTCTCGTCCCGGGC
>JANWZI010000228.1:244-629 GCA_025054695.1 Myxococcota bacterium
GGCGGGGGGGGGGGGGGCGCGGCGGGGGGGGCCCTTTGCCGCGGCCGGGCCCCCCCGGGGCGTGCGACCCCCCGCCCCGCCCCTTTTCTCCCGGGGCGGGGGGCCTCGCGCCTGGAGGGCTGGATCGCGCGGGCGGTGGCGCGCGGCGCGCGCCTCCTCGCCGGCGGGCCCCGCCGCGGCGCGCTGATGCCAGCACATCTCCTTGAGGGCGTGCCGGAGGACGAGCCCCTCGCCTGCGAGGAGGCCTTCGGGCCGGTCGCGCTCCTCGCGCCCTTCGGCCGCTTCGAGGAGGCGCTGGCCGCGGTCAACCGCAGCCGCTACGGGCTCCAGGCCGGTGTCTTCACCGCCCGCCTCGACCACGCCCTCGCCGCCTGGGATCGGCTGG
>JANWZI010000229.1 GCA_025054695.1 Myxococcota bacterium
GGCTGAGCGTTACGCTCAGCACTCGTTCCGTGAGCTCATGGTCGTTCACGCGAGCGCCTGCGATAGCTCGCGCATGGTTTCCGACGCCGGGCATGCGTTCAGCACCCTTTCCGCCACCCTGTAGGGCTCATCTCCGCCGAGGCCTCGTTCCGCCATGATGCGGCCGATGTTGTAGATGCGCTGTACGACGGTGTCGCCCGGAGCGTGGACCACGATATCCGTCAGCTCCGCGCGCAGCGAACGGAGCTCGCGCACGAACGCTGCGACGGCGCGCCTGGTCGCGGGCCCATGCTTGGACATCCAACGCAGATGCCGCGAGATGTTCTTGGTCTCGGGAGACCAGACGCGATCGGGCTGGTCCCTCAGTCGGCTGAGGAGCCCTTTCAGGGCCGAAGCGAACAGTTGTGGGTTGCGTTCGGCCGCACGTTCCGGCCAATCTAAGATGGGCAGCTGCGACAAGATGTTCGGTCGCGCCATGGCTCGAGTCCAGGCAGGCGCGCCGTTCTCTTCCGCGAACACGATGGCGCGGACGGTTTCCCAATCGAGACTCGGCCGCACGACCGCGCTGAAGAGCGTGCGGCCGGTGGCAGCGTCCTCGAACTGATCCGCTTGCGCAACGTGC
>JANWZI010000022.1 GCA_025054695.1 Myxococcota bacterium
GGCGTCGAACGTCTCGGGAGCGACGTTGCGCACGATGGTCAGCAGCAGCTCGGCCTCGAGACTGTTCGAGGTGACGAAAAAAGCCGCACGGGAAACCGCGAGCAAATCGACCGGCGTCCACGTCTCTGGCCGCAGACCGAGCTCCGCGAAGCCGTACGGGAGCGGGGCCTCCCCGCGGTCGATTTCGGCGATGCGCGCGTTGATTCCGGCGGCCCACGCCGAGAGCAGCCGCCAGGCCTCGGGGCTGTCGCTGGCGATGCGCTGGGCGTCGTCGAACGCCCGCCGCGCGAATCCGAGCGTCCGCGTGATCTCGTCGTCCGGACGCGCGCTCGCGCCGAATACCTCCGCGAGCCGGCCGCGCGCGCGACGGCGCAACAGCTCCATCTGCAACAGACGGTCTCGCGCCACGGCGTAGCCGCCTCCGAAGAACGCGTCGGCATCGTCGACGGCCGAGACGTGACAGATGCCGAGGTCGTCGCGCCGAATCTCGACGGCCGCCCGCGGCCCCTCGTACGTGGGTGCGGGCGATCCTGCGTCCACCGACCCCGGCTTCGGATCCGCGCCGCCGCACCCGACGGCACATGCGATCGCCCATGCAAGGATTCGCCCGGCTTTCACCCGGTCCATGATAGCCGACCCGGAACTACCGACTCGGAATCGGGCTCAGAGTCGGACTCGGACTCAGGCTCGGGGTCGGGCTCGGGCTCGGACTCGGACTCGGGCTCGGGCTCGGAGTCGGCCTCGCAACCTTGCCGCACGGTGCTCCAGTGACCTACGAGGACCCGATCTATCCCGGAACTACGACTGACCGGCTCCTCATGCTCGCGCGGAAACGATTGACCCTTTTGTCTTTTCCGTGCTAGGAGCGTGCGGCGGAGCGGGGGCGTTCGCGGCACGCGATTAGTAGGAGAGAACGATGGGCACGAGGAAGATGCGGCGGAGCCTCGCAGCGCTCCTCGCCGCGCTGCTGGGCACGCCGGCGGCCGCTTCCGCACAATCGGGAAGCGCGTCGCTCGAAGGTGGGCGCGTGTTCGACCTTCATCTGCTGCGTCCGCCCCTGGACAGCAAGGGGATGCTCGCCATCAACGGCACGGACATCCTCGGAGCGGGCGACTTCAGCTTCGGTCTCGTGCTGGACGGGGGCTTCGGCCTGTTGCCCTTCGAGGGGTTCGTCAACAACGACTCGCGGCGCGCGGCCGACGCGGAGCGGGTGAACCGGCTCGTCGAGAGCCTGTTCACCGGCACGCTGCACTTCAACTACGGCATCGCGAACACCGCGGTCGTTGGTCTGCAACTCCCCGTGCAGGTCATCAGCGGCGAGAACGTGACCGTGCCGGGACTGTACAACGACTCGGGCCGACGCGGGCTGGATTATCAGGGCCTGGGCGAGCTGACGCTGCACGGCAAGGTGCGCATCACGCGCGTCGAGCGGCACCCGGTGGGGCTCGCCGCCCTGCTCAACGTCGAGTTGCCGACAGGCAGCCCGGAAACGTTCGCGGGCGATGGCCTCGCGCTCTGGCCGCAGCTCGCGCTCGAATGGCGCCCGGTCCGGCGGCTGCGCTTCGCGGTCAATGCCGGCTATCGCCTCTCGCTCGGCGATCCCGTCCAGGGCTTCCCCGTGGGAGGACGCGCCGAGCCGTCCGATCCGTCCCAGGCGACCAACCCCCGGGTCACCGACGAGGGAAACCCGCTCGACTACGGACACTTCGTCACCTTCGGCGCGGGTCTCTCGTTGCGCCTCGGCGAAGCGCTCGAGGTGGGCGCCGACCTTTACGGCGCGCAGAACGTCACGGCCTTCGGCAATCCTGCGGGCCTGTCCGTCGAAGCCATCGGCGGGCTCAAAGTGTTCGTCGAGCGCAACAGCTACCTCATGATCGGCGGCGGCGTGGGGTTGCCGACGGGGGGCGCGCAGGCCGCGGACTACCGCGCGCTGCTCGGGTTCATCTTCGAGCCCTCGATCGGCGATCGCGACGGCGACGGCTACAAGGACGATGCCGACGAGTGTCCGGACGAGCCCGAGGACTTCGACGACTTCGCGGACGAGGAAGGATGCCCCGATCCCGACAACGACCGCGACGGAATCCTCGACGTCGACGACGAGTGCCCGCTCGTGCCCGAAGACCGCGACGGCGATGCCGACCAGGACGGATGCCCCGAAGGCAACGAGGGAGACCGCGACGGCGACGGCATCCTGGACGCTGCCGACCAGTGCCCCGACGATCCGGAAGACCGCGATGGGTTCGAGGACCAGGAGGGATGCCCCGATCCCGACAACGATCGTGACGGAATCCTCGACGTCGACGACCTGTGCCCGAACGAGCCCGAGGACCACGACGACTTCCAGGATCAGGACGGCTGTCCCGATCCCGACAACGACCAGGACCGCATCCTCGACGTGCAGGACGCCTGTCCGATGGACCCGGAAACCTACAACGGGTTCGAGGACGAGGACGGCTGCCCCGACCGCGGCTCCGTGGTCATCGAGGAGAACCAGATCCTCATCCTCGAGAAAATCTACTTCGAGACGGACAGCGCGGTCATCCAGCCGCGCAGCTATGCGATCCTGGACGCCGTGGCGGCGACGCTCAACGGAAATCCGCACATCACGCTCGTCGAGGTGCAGGGACACGCGGACGAGCGCGCGCCCGACGACTACAACATCCGGCTGACGCGGGATCGCGCCGCGGCCGTGCTCGAGGCGCTCGTCCAGCGCGGCGTCGCCCGCGAGCGGATGCGGAGCGCCGGCTACGGAGAGCGCTGCCCCGTCGATCCGCGGAGCAATCCGCAAGCCTGGGAGCGAAACCGACGCGTGGAGTTCAAGATCCTTCGGACCCAGGACGGGCCGACCGGAGTCGAGGTGGCCTGCCCCGCGGGTCGGGAGTTGATCCCCGAGTGATGGGCCATGAGCGCGTACGAGTCGTTCGTATCCGTCGTGCGGCAGTGGCTGCTGTCGCTGCCGCAAGATGCCAAGGCGCTGCTGCGCATCGTCGACGATGCCGACGTGGACGACGAAAGCCGTGTGCTCGCCGCCGGCGCGCTGCTCCACCTGCTCTCGTCCCACAACGCGATTCCCGGCATGCGGGGGATCCTCGCGCTCGTCGACGACGCCCTGGTCCTGCGCCTCGTCCTGGAGCGCGCCGAGAGCCGTTCGCCGGATGCGATGGCGCGCCACCGCGAGCAGTCCCCGGAGCTGTTCGACCCGCTCGCGGAGCAGATGCGCATCGCGCGCGCCTACCTGGGCGATCTGATGAGCGTGCTCGACCGCGCCGTGGACGCGCTACCGCGCATGCAGCACCAGGGGCACGACGCGCGCCGCTGCGTGCACGACACCGAATCGAGCACCTGGCTGTACGACGCCGTCCAGGAAGCCATCGTCGAGCGCCTCGAGCTGCGCGAGGACGACGTGGCGCGGGAGAGCAAGGGCGTGGATCGCATCTTGCCGCAGCTCCGCTCGCGGCTCGTCGCGCGGTCGTGATCGGGCTCGCGCGCGTGATCTGGATCGTCGCGTCGGTCGCCACGAGCGGTTGCGCCGTCGACACGGAGACGGGTGTCACGGCCGAGATCGCCGCAGCCGCGGTGACGGTGTGGGGAGGCGGCGAGGCGACGGTCGTCGCCGTTCGGATCGACGCCGCCTTCCGCGTCGGTGAGCACGCCCGCGGGACGCGGAGCTTCCGCGCCCCTCGCGCCGACGTGCTCGTCGACGAGCGGGTCGTCGCCACGGTGAACCTCGACCGACCGGTGGGGTTCGATCCGATGCTCTCGCCGGGCGAGCGCGACGAGGTGACGCTCACCGGCGCATCCGTCGCCGGCGCGTTTCCCGCCGCCCATGACGCACTGTGCGCCACGGGCGGCGACGCACGGGCCGCCGTCCTGCTGCACTGGGAAGATCTGACGAGTGGCGAGATGGGCCGCGTCCGTGCCGGGGCCTCCGTGCGCTGCGAGAGCTGAGTCGGCCCGGTGCGCTGGTTCGTCGCCTGGCCCGCGCGGCCCGATCCGATGCCGTCATGGCCCCCGCCGCCGCGTGGGGTCCACGCCCTGCACCCGGACGATCTCCACGTCACCGTCGCGTTTCTCGGCGCCGTCGGCGAGACGGCCGCCCTGCGCGCCTGGGATCGCATTTGGGAGCTTCCCGTGGACGTGCTCGAAGCCACGCTCGGCATCGTCGAACCGATGGGCCATCCGGCGCGCGCCTCCGCGCTCGCCGCGCAGTTGCACGGCAGCGACGGCCGGCTCGTGGACGTGATCGAACGGATGCGCGGCCCGCTGTATGCAGCGGCCGGTGCGCTTCCCGACACGCGACCGGCGCGGCCCCACCTGACGCTTGCGCGCATCGGGCGGCGCGCAGGGGCATCGGAGCGTGCCGCGGCGCTCGCATGGGCGGCCTCGCTCGACTGCCGCGGTTGCCGCCTCCGGCTCGACCGCATCGCGCTCTACGTGTCCGTCCCGGGCCTCGACGACGGTCGGCGCTACCAGCGCGTCGCCGAGCGACTTGTCGCCTCTGGACCCTCCGGCTAGGAGTGCGGCGCCGTGCCCTCGCACGGACAGGGCTCGCGCGATTCCCATCCGGGAACGGGGCACGGTGCGCGGCGCGCGGGGCTCGCGCCGCTCACGCTCGGCGCGCTCGGTGTCGTCTACGGCGACATCGGCACCTCGCCGCTGTACGCGCTGCGCGAGTGCTTCGCGGGGCATGGGAGCGTGCCGGGTGTCCCGGCGACGCCCGCCAACGTCCTCGGCGTGCTGTCCCTGGTGTTCTGGGCGCTCGTCCTCGTCGTCGTCACCAAGTACCTCGTCTTCGTCCTTCGCGCGCACCACCAAGGCGAGGGGGGAACCTTTTCTCTGCTGGCGCTCGCCGTGGGCGACGCCACGGGGCGGCGGGCCACGATGCTCGTCCTGGTGGGGCTCTTCGGGGCCGGCCTGCTCTACGGGGAAGGCATGCTCACACCCGCGATCAGCGTGCTGTCCGCCGTCGAGGGGCTTCGCTCGGTCGAACCTTCCTTGCAGCCGCTCGTGGTGCCCGCCGCGGTGGGAATTCTCGTCGCGCTCTTCCTCGTGCAGCGCCGTGGCACTGCCCGGGTCGGCGCGCTGTTTGGCCCCGTCATGCTCGTGTGGTTCACCGCGATTGCCGCCGCGGGTCTTCCGTGGATCGCACAACGGCCGGACGTATGGCTCGCCGTGGACCCGCGCCACGCGGTGCGCTTCTTCGCGACACACGGCATCGAGGGCTTCTGGCTGCTCGGCAGCGTCGTGCTGTGCATCACCGGGGGCGAGGCGCTGTACGCGGACATGGGGCACTTCGGCGCGCGCCCCATTCGCCTCGCGTGGTTCGCGGTCGCGATGCCGGGTCTGCTGCTCAACTACTTCGGCCAGGGGGCGCTCCTGCTCGCCCATCCGGAGCTGTACCGCGACTGCTTCTTCTCCCTCGTCGAGGGTCCCGAGCGCATCGCGTTGGTCGTCGTCGCCACCCTGGCCACGGTCATCGCGTCCCAGGCGCTCATCTCGGGCGCGTTTTCGCTCTCTCGCTCGGCCATCCAGCTCGGCTACCTGCCCCGGCTCGAGATCCGGCACACCTCGCGGGACACCGAGGGCCAGATCTACATGCCCGAGATCAACGCCCTGCTCATGGTGGCCTGCATCCTGCTCGTGCTCGCTTTCCGCAGCTCGAGCGCGCTGGCCGCCGCCTACGGGCTGACCGTGATGGGCACGATGACGGTCACTTCGATTCTCTTCTACTTCGTCGCGCGCCGCCGGTGGGGGGCGCTGCGCGCAGGCGCGCTCGTCGCCCTGTTCCTCGCCGTGGATCTGTCCTTCCTCGTCGCCAACGGGCGCAAGCTGCCCGACGGGGGCTGGGTTCCCATCGTCATCGGTGCCGTCTTCTTCCTCGTGATGACGACGTGGAAAACGGGGCGCGCCCGTCTGGCGGGTCAACTGCGCGCTGCGTCGTTGCCCGAGGAATCCTTCCTCGCAGACGTCGAGGCCACGCGGCCGCCGCGCGTGCCAGGCACAGCGGTCTTCATGACCTCGCAGCCCACCGGAACGCCCCCCGTGCTGCTACACCATTTCAAGCACAACAAGGTGCTGCATGAGCAGGTGGTGCTGCTCTCCATCGAGACCGAGCACGTCCCGCACGTTCCCCGCAACCGGCGCGTCGAGGTGACTCCGCTGCGCGCGGGCTTTTTCCGCGTCCGCGCGCATTACGGCTTCGGTCAGGTGCCCGACGTCAAGGACATCTTCCGCGCCTGCCAACAGCAGGGGCTGCGCGTCGACGTCGATTCCACGAGCTTCTATCTGGGGCGCGAGAAGCTCGTCATCGGACGCAGCCGAGGCATGGCCCGCTGGCGCAAGGTGCTCTTCGCGTTCCTCTCGCGCAACGCACACGCCGCCACGGACTTCTTCCGGCTGCCTGCCAACCGCGTCGTCGAGCTCGGCACGCTCATCGAGTTCTGACGGCGCGGCCCGGGTCGTTGGATCGGGGTTCCAACTCGGTCTCGGACTGGAGCTCGGACTCGGAGTCGGAGTCGGAGTCGGTCTCGTTCTCGGCCTCGGCCTCGGACTCGGCCTCTGTCTCGGTCTCGGTCTTGGGCTCCGACTCGGTCTGGGACGCGCGCGGAGTCGGTCTCGGGCTTGGTCTCGGTCTCGGACTCGCAACAGCCGACGGCAATGTCAATCCGTGGTGATCGCCGCCGTGAGGGCCGCGGTCGCGTCGCCCGATCGCGTGCGGACCCGATTCCCTCGCCCGCCCCGGACTCGAGCGCGGACTCGAAACGCGCGTCGGCACCCCTGGCTCGCCCGATCGGCGCCCTGAGCCCCACGCCGTGGCCGGCCGTGCGGACATGGATTGCGAACCGCGTCAAGACCCCTCGCGTCGCACGTGCGCGCGCGGCGTTTCGGACCCTTTGCAACCCCGCCCCATCGCGTTAGCTTGGTCGGTCCCGATGGCCCCGAGGACCGACCCACTCGCGTCGCTCGGCGTGCTCGGCGATCCGACGAGGCGTGCCATCGTGCGGCTTCTGCGGCGCGGGGCTCGGCCCGCAGGGGACATCGCGGAGGCATTCGATCTGTCCTGGCCCACGATGAGCTATCACCTCCGCACGCTCGTCGACGCCGGACTGCTGGAGGCGCGGCGCAACGGCAACCGCGTCTACTACGGTCTACGGCGCGCGAATCTCGAGCGTGCGGGCTTCGAGCTCCTCGGGCTGGCGCGCGACGGACGATCGGACGATTGACGCTCGTCGCATCGCGTGGGGCCGTCATGCGCGGCTCGCGCCCGCACCCATCGCTCGTGCGCTCGCCCAGCTCGCCCGTACGAGCTGCCGGGTGCGTGGCGGCCAGCGCATGGCCAGCTCCGGGGCCCACGACGAGCCCGAGCCAGAGCCTGACCCCGAGGCCGAGGTCGAGGCCGACTCCGAATCCGAGACCGAGTCGGAGTCCGAGTCCTTGTCCGAATCCGAGGCGGACTCCGAGCCCGACTCCGAGACGGAGTCCGCCCCCGACTCCGACGCCGACTCCGAGCCCCAGTCCGAGTCGGAGTCCGAGTCGGAGGCCGACGCTGAGGCCGAGCCTGACCGCGACCCCGAGACCGAAACCGAGTCCGAGGCCGAGACCGACTCCGAGCCCGAGCCCGAGTCAGAGGCCGAGGCCGCCGCGGTCAGCCGTCAGCGCATCGCCTCGTGCAGGACGGCCTCGATCTCGGCGCGAATGACCGCGAGGCGACCCTCGTCGGGGGCTTCGAAGCGGAGCACGAGGACGGGCTGCGTGTTGCTCGCGCGCACCAGCCCGAAGCCGTCTTCGAACTGGACACGGGCGCCGTCGATGTCGATCACCCGACGACGGCCCCGAAACGCCTCGCGCACTCGGGCGACGACGTCGAACTTGCGATCGTCGGGGCACGGGACGCGGATCTCGGGCGTGGCGACCGTTGCGGGAAGCTCGTCGAGCATCGCGTCGAGGGAACGATCGCTGCGCGAAAGCACCTCGATCAAGCGCAGCGCCGTGTAGATGGCGTCGTCATAACCGTAGTAGCGGTCCGCCCAGAAGACGTGCCCGCTCATCTCGCCCGCGAGCAGCGCGCCTTCTTCCTTCATCTTGCGCTTGATGAGCGAGTGGCCGGTCTTCCAAAGGATGGGCCGCCCCCCGTGGGCGGCGATGTCGTCGTAGAGAACCTGGCTGCACTTGACCTCGCCGAGAATCGCCGCACCCGGCCGTTCGGCGAGCAGCGCGCGCGCCAGGATCGCGAGAAGCCGGTCTCCGAACACGATGCGGCCGCGCCCGTCGACCACCCCGATCCGGTCGGCGTCTCCGTCGAACGCGATGCCGAGATCGAGCCCCTGCGCGCGCACGGTGCGAACGAGCAATTCGAGGTTCTCCGGCAGCGACGGATCGGGGTGGTGGACCGGAAATCGTCCGTCGGGCTCGCACAGCAGCGCCACCGGCTCCAGACCGAGCGCGTGCATCGCGGCGAGGGCCGCGGGCCCACCTACGCCGCTGCCCGCGTCGACGGCGAAGCGCGGCCGTCGCGGACCCAATCGCACGTTTCCGACCGCATAGCCCGCGTAGGCGGGAATCGGATCGAAGGATTCGACGTCGCCTCCGCCAGCGCGCTCGAAGTCAGCGGCCTCGATGACGTCGCGCAGCGAGCGGATCTCTTCGCCCGCGAGCGTCTGCTTGCCGCTCATGATCTTGAAGCCGTTCTCGTCCGGCGGGTTGTGGCTGCCCGTGATCATCACCCCGCCGTCGAGATCGAGGTGAAAGACCGTGAAGTAGACGAGCGGCGTCGGCACCACGCCGACGTCGACGAGGCGACGCCCCGTCTCGAGGATGCCCTCGCACAGCGCCGCGTGCAGACGCGGAGACGACAGCCGACAGTCGCGCCCGACGGCGACCCGTCGCTGACCGCGACGGGCCCAAAGGGTTCCGAGGGCGCGACCGAGGTCTCGACAGAACGCGTCCGTCAGATCGCGCTCGGCTACACCGCGGATGTCGTACTCTCGAAAAACGTGGGCATTGACGATGCTCGACATGCTGCGATGCGGTCTACGGTCGGCTCCCGGTCGCCGTCAAACGCAGCCCTTCGTACCGCCGACGGCGCCGCGTCGCCCTCATCGAAGGTGCCAACACGTGCGTCGAGCCCGTGCCCGTGCCCGATTCCGAGACCGAGTCCGAGGCCGAGGCCGAGCCAGAGCCAGAGCTCGAGACCGAGCCCGAGGCCGAGACCGAGGCCGAGCCGGAGCCCGCGACGGACTCCAGGTCCGAGCCGCGTTCGAGCACCCAATCGCCGCGATCAGCGCTCGAAGACCAGGGTGTGCTCCTCACGGACCCCGCCGAGGACGCCTGCTTCGGTCTCGAGAACGTAGCGCACCGGCACCCCGCAACGCACGGTCCGATCGGATGCGGCAATCGCGTGTTCGATCCGCACGATCCGCCCGTCGTCGCGCGCGAAGAGGGCGTCGATGGCGAACGAGACCGAACCGTTCGAAATGCACGCCTCGCCTTCGAGCGGAAAAACCAGAAGTAACGCACGCGGCAGCCCATCGCGCAGGCCGAGCCCGTTCCGCCCGGCGAGCCCGCGCATCCGGTCCAACTCGCTTTCAGCGCGCTCAATACACAGCTGCACCCGCGACACGCCGCCCTCGTCGAGGATGCGCGCGATCTCGGGGCAATCGGCGCCGCATGCGGCGGCCAGCGCGACGGCCCACGACGCGGCCGCTCGCACGCGCTCAGAGCGACTCGAGGAAGCGCAGCAGGGCCGCGCGCTGTTCCGAAGACAAGGCCGAGACCCGTTCGACGACGCGACGCGCCTCGCCTCCGTGCGCGGCGATGGCCGCTTCGAGCGTCTCGGCACGCCCGTCGTGCATGTACGGTGCCGTCGCGCCGATGCCCCACAGCGGCGGCGTACGGAACTCGCGACCGTTCGCGTCCGCCGAGCTGACCCCCATGAACCCGTCGGGCGCCACGTCGTGCAGCAGCAGATCCGTGTATGCCTCGATCCGCTGCCCGTCCGGCAGCTCGATCACGCGGTGGCAGCTCGCGCACCCCACCTCCGCGAACAACCTTTCCCCTTGCCGCACGGTCGGCTCGTCGCGGTCGCGTCGCGGCGGCGGGCCGAGCATCCGCATGAAGAAGCGCAGTGCCTCGAGCTCTTCGGCGGACAGCTCCGGGTCGGCCGCGCCGTCCGCGTCGCCCGTCGCCCCGAACGTGTGCCCCGACTCCGCGGGGAGCGTCACACCGAGTTCGTTGGTCATCGCATCACGGGCGAACTCCGCGAGCGAGGGCACGTCGGCCTTCCAGCCGAAGCGACCGATGCGTCCATCCGGGAGCACGTGCACGCGTCCACGGATGCCGTCGCCATCGGCGTCGTCCGGATCGGCGAACGAGCGAAGAAGCTCCTCGGGCACCGATTCGAGCAGACCGAGGCCGAGCAGGGAGGGTGTCTGCCGCCGCTCGAAGTAATCGGCAGCGGGATCGAGCGGCGGTCGGACGGGATTGACGTCGAAGCGGTGCGCCATCGTGCCGCCGGAGGGATTCTCGATGCCCATGCCCATCCGCCGGATGCCTTGTCGCGTCACGTCCACGTCCGACGGGCCCGCACCTCCGATGACGGGTTGAAAGTGACACGCTCGGCACGAGTCGCCGTTGAACCGCGGCCCCAGACCCAGTACCGGCCCGCGATCGCGGTCGAAGACGGCGCGGCCCGCGAGGAATCGCTCTCGCTCGGCCGGGTCCAGCGGGCGCACCGGCCCGGCGAGCATTCCCGGCTCCGGCAACGGGGCGCCGGGCGGAAGCAGGCCTTCGCTTCGCTGGCTGCGCCCGCCCAACGATTCGAGGAACTCGATGATCTTGGCACGGTCGTCGTCTGATGCCGCGACATAGCGATCGCGAGCCGCCTGCGCCTCGCCACCGTGCCAGCGGATGGCTTCGTCGAGCGTGTCGGCGCGCCCGTCGTGCAGATACGGCGCGGTGGCAGCAACGCCCCACAGCGGTTGCGTACGGAACTCGCTCGGCCCCGCCATACCCATCACGATGCCGTCGGCCAGCTCGGGACCCATGTCGTGCAGCAGCAAATCGCTGTACAGCGGGATGAGCCCGCGGGGCCCTTCCAGCGCGGGCACGTGACACGAAGCACAGCCGATGCGGTGGAAAAGTTGCCGGCCCTCCTCGGTTCGCGGCGTCGGTTCGTCCGGTAACGGCGCGGCGAGCAACATCGAAAACGAGACGAGGTCGAAGAGGTCCTGCGCCGACAGCTCCGGATCGGGCACGCCGTCCATGTCCCGGGTGGGCTCGTCGGGCGCGGCGGCCTGCGCGAGAACGGCCGCTCCCACATCTCCGTCCGACGCGCGCAGCGCCTCCGAGCGTCCCGCCGGCAGGCGGACGCTGGGAACCGGCAGGCGCGCCTTCAGCTCGTCGCTCAGCGGGTCGGTCGTCATGCCGAGGTGGTTGAACAGCGGTCCGCGAATGAACCCCTCGATGGAGACCGTTTGCGACTTGCGTCCGAAGCGGCCGACGAACCCGCGGTCGTAGTTGGGACGGCCGCTGATGCCATCGCCGTCGCGGTCCTCGGGATCGGCGTTCGCCAGGATGCTGCGCTCGGGCAACTCCGCGATGAGACCCACCCCGAACATCGGAATGGGATTGCGGATCGCGAGCACGTTCGCTCCCTCGGCGTCCGCGTGGCGCGCGTTCTGGACGTGGAAGTGCGGCTGCACGCCGTTGACGCCGACCGGAATCTGCGCTCCGTCGTCGGTTCTGCGCTGCACGAGCAGGAAGTTGCGGTAGCGGCCCGCGCTGCCGCCGGGCACGGGCTTCTCGTGGCAGCCGCCGCACGAAGTCAGGTTGAAATGCGGCCCCAGCCCATCCGATGGCCCAAAGTGGCGCAACAGAACCTCGCGGCCGCGCTCGAACGTCTCCCGCTGCTCCTCGGTGGCGAACGGTACGGGCTCGCCGAGCGGCGCGAAGATGTCGTCGGGGATGCGCGGACGGTCGGGGTCGTCGGGACAGCCCGCAAGACCGACGGCGAGCGTCGCCCAGCCGATGGACACACACGCGGCGCGACGCGCCAGCACACGTACGCGTTCGCGTCGGAAGTGCGCGAGAAAACGAGGCACGCACCGATGGATACGCCTCATAGCGTCCTCCCCATCACTCGTCGCTCCGCAACGGGCGACTCCAGGCGAGACCCTCGTGCGGTGCAGCGACGCGCGAGAGACTTCCGCCGACGGCTAGTAGTTGCTCGCCTGTTCCGTGGATGGAGTGGAAGTCGAAGCGCGTCGCCACGTCGTCCTCGCGCACGAGCCTGCCGCTCCAGTCGTACGCACGTAGCGTACCAAGTACGCCGGCGATGTGGACCCGATCGTGATGGCGCATCCAGACCCCATTGATGCCCGGCGCGAAGTCGAGGTCGACTCGGCGTAGCTCCGCCCCGTCCCAGAGCAGCAACACGCCGTTGCTCCGGCCTCCGACGATCGCGATGCGATCCCGCCCAGCCCCCCACACGGCGATGAGATCCTCCCCCACGCCGCTCGGGTGCTCGCGCCACGATGTGCCATCATGGCGGAGAATCACGCCCCGCTGTCCGACGACCCAGACGTCGGCGGAATCGTTCCCCCATACCTTGAACAGGCCGTGCACGCCCGGACGTGACAAAGGCGGCAACTCGACCGTACGCCAGCCCTCTCCCTCGCGCCGTTCGACAAGCGTCGCGTTCGCATCCGGGAACCCACTTCCGCCCACCACCCACAGACGCCCGGGCTCGGGCCCCCACACGCCCCAGAGATCCTCCCGCGTTCCTGCGTCCTCCGTCGTGAACCCCCCGCCGTGCCAGTGCAGCACCGTTCCGCGGCTGCCGACGATCCACACGTCGTCGGGACCGAAGCCGTACACCCAGTTGAGGAGCGGCACGGGGGCAGGCGGCTCGCGCATGCGCCAGGCGTTCCCGTCGTAATGCAGCACGACGCCGCGGTCGGGCGTACCCCCGACGACCCAAACGTCGTCGGGCCCGGAGGCCCAGGCATTCATGAGCCAGCCGTGGGACTCGATCTCGGGGACCGAGTGCCATTGCGGCAAACCTCCGTTCGTCGGCCCCGGACACGCGGACGCCGTGACAATTGCGACGACCGCAACGAGCCACCGCCAGCTCTTCGAGCCCCTCGCACCGTGCATGGGCTGCCTCAGCGTAACTCGCGCCGTCCGTTGCCGCCCGCAGCTCGAGATGTCGGGATCGGTCGATGGACGGAGCGGGGTTTGTTACAGCAGACCGGAAACCGAGTCCGAGTCCGAGTCCGAGTCCGAGCCCGAGTCGGAGACCGAGACCGAGATCGAGACCGAGTCCGAGGCCATGCCCGAGCCCGAGTCCGAGGCCATGCCCGAGACCGAAACCGAGACCGAGTCGGAGACGAACACCGAGGGTAACGGTCGAGACGTCCGGCCCCTAAGGTGAGAAACAGGACCTCGGCTTGCACTGCGCCGTTGTCTCGACCCGGACGTGCGGCGACAATCGTGGCGGCCATGCGTTTGCCCGCCGGGGCCGCGCTCTTCGCCGTGGCGTGCGGCTCGCCGACTCCCGTGCCGCCGAGCGCAGTCATCCAGATCACTCCCGCAGCCATCTGCGTGGATGACGCGCATCGCACGCCGGTCACCTTCGACGGTTCGCGATCGGTGGAGCGACTGGCCGTCGTTCCGGTAGCCGGAGAGCCCGTGCGCTTCTCTTGGACGCTTTCCGGGGCATCGTGGCGGCTCGTCTCCGGCTCCTTGCAGTCGCCCTCGCTCGTCGTGACGAGCGCGGGCGACCGTCCGCTGCACGCGTCGCTGCTCGTCACCGCCCCCTCCGGTGCATCGGCCCGGGCCATCGCGACGCTCGGTCTCACCGTCGACGGCGCCGCCGATGCAGGCTGCGCGCCGTGACCCGGACCGGCGCGATCCGCGTGCGGCTCGTGGTCGCGGCCACCGTCGCGTGGGGCTCCGCGGCGCGCGCGCAGACCGGCGTCCCGTTCGGTGACGAACCGCGGTCGGCGGCGCTCGCGGGCAGCGGACTCGCCGGTCCCGCGGGCCTCGATTCGGTGGACCGGAACCCCGGTGCCCTCCACACGCTCGAGCGCCCCGTCGCGGCCCTCTGGGCACACGGCGGCTCGCTGCGATGGTGGTTCGCGCGACGGGGCGAGCCTCGGGATACGCAGACTCGGTTCGTCGGCGGCTTCGGCGTCGCGCTCGTCGCACCGTGGCCAGGCGACGGACCGCTGCGTACCGTGCGGCTGGGCGTCGGGCTGCACGTCCCGTTCGAGCACGCTCTGTCCGTCGACGCGCCACCGCGCGACGACGTTCCCTCCCTCGCCCTGTACGAAAACCGCGCCGAGCGCATGGCGGTGACGGTCGGCGGCGCGCTCGCCTTGCTCGACGGAGCGATCGGACTCGGCGCCGCGATCCGATTCGTTCCGTCGCTGCGCACGCCCACGCGCGTCCGCTACGACCCGGGCAGCAGCGAGCGCCGGCCGCGCGTGCTCATCGATCTCGAGCGCGAACTGCCCGTGGGGCTCGCGCCCGTCGTGGGCGTCGCCGCCCAGCCGCTGCGCGCTCTCCATGTCGGCCTCGTGTACCGGGGCCGGGCGGTGATGCGCGCCGAGGGGAGCAACGACACGCGCGCCGGCGGCATCCGCCTCGACGACCCCATCGACTTCGCCGCGTTCGTCGAGCCCGACGTGCTCGCCTTCGGGGTGTCGTGGCAGCCCGTGGCCGCGCTGCGCGTGCAGGCCGACGCAGGCTGGGCCCGCTGGAGCCGGTTCGTGACGATCCACGACCGGCGACCCGATCCGCCATGGCGCGACATGATCGAGGCGCGCGCCGGCGTCGAGATCGACATTGTAAGATCGATTACACTTCGGGCGGGCCTGGCCTACGAGCCCACACCCGTCCCACCCCAGCGCCGTGTCAGCAACTTCGTCGACGCCGACCGCCTGCTCGTCACCGCGGGCGCCGGCATCGGACTCGAGGCGCTGGGACTGGGGCGCGCGCGGCTCGAGCTGTACGGCGCGTGGCTCGCGATGGCGACCGCGCGCGCACACAAGGATCTCGACGCACTGCCCGACGACGACGCGCAGACGCCGGGGCGGCAAATCCGCAACCTCGGCGCCCCGGCCTGGTCGGGCAGCGCCACGGCGTGGCAGGCCGGGCTCGGGCTGACGTTGCCGCTGGGACGCGATCCATGGCCCGCCGACGACGACGAGGCATCTCGATGAGGCCGAGCGCGTCGGGCGTGCGGGTGCCGTCGGCCGTGGTCGCGCTCTGCTTCGCGGGCTCGAGCCTCGCCGCCGCGCAACACGAGGACCGACATGGGCTCGGCGCGCGCGCGATGGGCCTGGCCGGCGCGATGGCGGCGCGTGCCGGCTCGTTCGCGGCGCTCTACCACGGCCCGGCGGGGCTTGCGCCGGTTCCCGGCGAACGGGCCGCCCTGCTCGAGGCGAGCGTCGAGACGTTCGTCGCCCATCCGTTCGTGCGCGTCGAGTCGCTTCGCGGGGAGCCGCTCCGCACGGCCGCTCCGGCACGCTCGACGTTCGCGCTGCTGTTCGGGGTGCGCGCGGATCTGTCGCGCGCGCTCGGCGTGCGGGGCCTCGGCGCGGGCTTTTCGCTCTATCAGCCGGGGGACGCGCTCGCACGATGGTCGAACCACCCCGACGACCAGTTGCAGTGGTTGCACCTGACGGATCGAACCCACCGCATCGGGGCGATGGCCGGGCTCGGCTGGCGTCCCCTCCGATGGCTCGCCGTGGGCGCGGCCGCGCGCATCCTGTTCGACATCGAGACGCTCACCGTCGCGCGCGTCACCGACGCCGAGCCCCAGACCGACCCGACGACGGGGGAATCGTACGTCGACGTGACCGCGCAGCTCGGCGAGCGCGTTCGCGCCTACGGGCGGCTCGCACCGGTACTGAGCGTGCTCGTCGAGCCCACGGAGGGCTTGACGCTCGCCGCCCGTTATCGCGGCTCGAGCGAGGTGGAGGACTGGGGCTGGACGCGCGTCGAGCAGGTCCCCGCGATCGGAACGCTCGGTTTCGTCCACCGCTTCTCGCACCACGTCGAGCCCGACCAGCTGACGGTGGGCGTGGCGCTCGAGCCGGCCCCGCGCTGGTCGTTGGGCGCCGAGGTTGCCTGGACCGACTGGTCGAACGGCCGGAGCGCGGAGCACCGACGTTACCCGGGGCACTTCGGCGACACGATCGATCCGGCCGTGGGGATCGAATGGGAGGCGAGCGCGGCCGTGGCGATGCGCGCCGGCTACCGGTTCGTGCGGCGCACCTTCGATCCGTTCGGCGGTCCGGCCAACCTGCTCGATTCCGACGAACACGCGCTGACCGTGGGCGCGGGAGTCGAGCTCGGCGCCCCCGGCGGCGCGCGAAGCGGACGATGGTCGATCGACGTCGCGCTCCGAGTCGCGTGGCTGCCGGGCGACACCGAGCGCAAGGACTGGCGTCGTTTCGCCTCCGACGAGGAGCTCGAGCTCAACCCAGGGCGCGACGGCTACCGATGGTCCGGCTGGCTCGCCTCCGGAGCGCTCGGCGTGCGCGCGCGCTGGTGATCCGCAAAACCGCGGCTTGTCCCGGCGCGCACGGCAGCGTGCTCGCAGCCCGCCGGATCCATCGTTGGAGGGAAACGCTGGGCCCGTTTCGAAGCGGAGGACGAGTCGGAGACCCCGTCCGAGACCGAGTCCGAGCCCGAGACCGAGACCGAGTCCGAGTCCGACCCCGAGGCCGAGACCGAGACCGAGGCCGAGTCCGAAACCGAGCGCGAGACCGAGTCGGAGACCGAGTCACGCGATCGCCGGCCTCAACCCGCGACGTCGATGACGAGCCGATACGGCGTGCAGGCCGCATGCGTGTGGACGACGACGCCTACCAACACGCGCGGCGGTGTGCGGCCGGCGCACGGCGCATCGACGAGGACACGCTCGACCGCTTCCCCGCGCTGCATCGAAGCGCACCCGAAGTCGAAGGGGCCCGCGACCTCCTCTCCGACCGCGCAACGAGCCGCGGCACCGACGCCTCCGGGACACGAGAAGCCCACGACGAGGTCATAGTCGGCGCCCTCGGCAACGGGGTCGAGCGTCACCGAGGCCCTCGTCACGACCCGCTCGGGCACGAACGCGAGCCAGTCGTGGTCCGCACGCGCGTCGATCGTACGATCGACGAAGGTCGTGGCGCCTCCCGCCACGTCGACGGCGCGGGCCGTCTCGGGCGTGTCGTCGTCTTCGGCCGCGTCGGGCACGCATCGGCAACGGCCGCCCGAATCGCACGCGGCACCGGCGTCGCACGTGCCGCACTCGGCGCTGGCGCCACAACCGTCGTCCCAGCGCCCGCACTCGACGCCCAACGACGCGCACGTGGCCGGCACGCACCCTGCGTCCGGCGCCGATGCCTCGGCGGCGTCGGGCGTCGGAACGTTTCCGTCCGACGCGTCCATCTCGGGTCCCGTGATGTCGGCCGAGGTCCCGTCCGGTGGCACCGACGCATCGTCCGCGTGCGTCGCGTCGATGGACCCGGCCTCCACGCCACCGTCGACTCCGCCGTCGTCGGCGGCGTCCCTGCGCCCGGCGTCCCGGTCGTCGTCGGCGTCCATCCGCTCGGCGTCCCGATCGCCGTCGGGCCTTCCGTCCGCCGCGGCATCGCGTGGGCCCGGATGGATCGACCAGCAGCGCTGCTCCACGCACGCCCACCCTCGCGGGCAGTCACCCGCCGTCTCGCAGCGAAAACGCCCTTCGGGAAGCTGGGGGCGGCACGCGGACACGACGAGCCACGAAAGCCCCACGATCCACGAAGCGCGGACGGCCAGGTCCATCTCACGGCCCTCCGAGCACGACGCACATCCCGACGGACCACGGTCGCACCGCCACCGCCTCGCCATCCGCATCGTCCTCCCCGCCGAGCAGAGCCCACACGACACCCACGCCGATGGCGACGAGCCCCGCGGACGCCAGCCCGATCCCCGCTCCCGACAGCAAGGGGGCGCGTTCGGCCCGCGCCTCGAAGGCCGACCACGCGCTCCCGTCGGGAGCCGACTCGACCGCATCGACGTCGGCGAGCGCGAGCGAGAGCAGCACGGCTCCGCCGATGACCGCCACCGCGCCGGCCGAAGCGACGACCCACGGCGCCACGCCTCGTCCGCCCGCCCTGGGCTCGGGACTCGACGTCCCGGTCGGCCGCTCGATTCCGCGCCTCTGACGCACGGGCTGCGGTGGAAGGACCGGTTCCGGTGGTGTTGGTTCGGACGTGGGCTCCGGATCCGCCGGCGACGTCGGCTGCGGTGCGCCCGAGGCGACGCGGGCACGGAGCGAAGCGATTCGCTCCTCGACGCGTGGCCGGTCCTCGCTGTCCGGACGCTGCGACAGATAGCGCTCGTAGGCGTCGAGCGCCTCGCGGTCCAGACCGAGCCGATCGGCGACGCTGGCGATGTTGTAAAGGAGATCGGGAGCGCCCGTGAGGCGATGGGCCTCCCGAAATGCGTCGAGCGCGACCTGGAGGTCACCCGTCTCGTAGGCCCGTCGGCCACGTTCGAAGGCCTGTCGCGCTCGCTCGATCTGCGCCTCCGGGTCGAACGGGTCTTCCTCGGGTCCCGGCTGCGCAGCCACGAGTGTCACGACGCCCATGCAGGCGGACAGCGCAACGAGCACCGCCCGCAAGCATAGGCAACGGTGCCGGAGCCGTCGATCAGAGGAAGCGCGCGGTTCCGCGCACTCCGTCGCTCGCGCGATCGTCGGCGTATCGGTACGGCGGATCCAGCAGCGCGTCGATGCGATCCATGATGCGATCGACGAAGGTCTGGAACACCGCCCCGTGGGCCTGCTCGGCCCGGACGCTGAACGGCTCGAACGGAGGCAGGTGCAGATCAGGCACGTCCTCGTAGCGGATGGGCTCGCCGAAGCGCACGACCACCTCGCCCGGACGCGGCACGGGCGAGTTGCCCGGGAAGATCCGGTCCGAGCCGCTCATGCCGACGGGAACGACCGGACGACGCACGTCGAGCGCGACGTGTGCGAGCCCCGGATGCCCACGCGAGAGTCGAATCGAGCGCGTCCCCTGTGGAAAGACGAGCAGATCGAGGCCCACCTCGAAGACGCGCCGGTTCAACTCGACGAACCGACGCATCATGGCCGCGAACAGGGCGCGGACCGCCTCGGCGTAGGATTCGGCGCCGGGCTCGAAGGGGCGGCCGAGCATGTTGCGGGGGCGGTCGAGCGTGCCCGTCGGAACGACGGATCGGACGGTGCCCTCGTCGGCCCGGCCGTCCACCAGCGCGCGCAGTGCCTCGTACTCGGCCTCGGTCGGGGCCCGGCCGTGCAGCGAAAGAAAATCGCGCGAGACGAGATAACCGCGGGAGACGGTCGGTAGCTGATTCGTGTGCTCCATGAACGCCGCGATGAGCGGATGTTCGTAGTACTTGCCCTTCACCCAGACCGCGGTGAAGCGCCCCTGCTCGCGCAGCAGCCACAACTGCAACGGCAAGTAGTTGAAACGGTCCGTGTGGTTCATCGCAAAGATCACCGGCTCGCGCGGGACGCGCTCCGCGTGCTCGACGCGGACCCGGACGCCACGCAGGTCGAACAGCGGTCCGACGACCCAGCGCCCGAGAATCCGGTGGGAACGCGGTCGCGGGACGAGCTCGATGCGGTGCAGGCGCTGCAAGTCCAGCACGAGCGCTCAGACGCCTCCGTCGTCGCGCATCGGCGGCGGTGGACCTCCGTCGTGGCCGATCGAACCGCCATCGAACGGTGGCGGACCCGCGTCCGCACATACGAACACGTAGACGCAGCCGCGCGGCAGCATGCATAGGTCGTCCGTGCACGAATTGCCGTCCCTGCACCGCTCGTGGTCGGGCACGTTCATGCACACGCCGAAATAACAGAAATCGCGGGTGCAAGCGATCCCGTCGCTGCAATCACGCATGGACCCTCCACCGCACGTGCCGGATGAGCAACGCTCACCCAGCGTGCACGGGTCGCCGTCGTCGCAGGAGCTCGTGTTGGCTCGATGACGGCACATTCCCGTGGTCGGATTGCAGTCGTCGTCCGTGCATGGATTGCCGTCGTCGCACGGCATCGGACGCCCCGTGCATTCGCCATCCACGCATACGTCCATGACGGTGCAGCGGTTCCCGTCATCGCAAGAGTCCGCGTTGGGAACCGAGGAACACCGGCCGGTCGCCGGATCGCAGAAATCGTCGGTGCAGACGTTGCCGTCGTTGCAGTCCACACCCGCGCACCGGTCCGTCGTCGTGCACCCCGCCGTGGGCGAGCACATCTGCCCCGGCGGGCAGCGCGAGGAATCCGGCTCGTGCACGCAGCTTCCGCCCACGCACCGATCGTGCGTGCACGCGTGCGCGTCCATGCACGGTCGCGGCGTTCCCTCGCACCGACCGTCGCGACACCGATCGCCCGTCGTGCAGGCATCGCCGTCGTTGCACGCCGACGCGTTGTTCGTGTGCGTGCATCCGCGCGTCCCATCGCACCGATCGTCCGTGCACGGATTGCCGTCGTCGCACGACCGGCTCATGCCCAGGCACCGCCCCATCACGCAGGCGTCCATGACGGTACATGCGTCGCCGTCCTCGCAGGGAAACGCGTTCGGCTCGTGCCGGCAACCCATGACGGCGTCACAGCTGTCCGTCGTGCACGGATTGCCGTCGTCGCAATCGCGCGCGACGCACCGCCCCGCGCAGCACTGCTGCATCGCGCCGCACGTGCTCTCGCGGATGCATCGGCTGCCCTCGCATCGCGCGCGAAGGCACGCCCCCGGCTCGTCGCGACACGTCGCAGGCGTGCACAGCTCGTACTGGCAGCCCGTGGCCGGTTCGCACCGTCCGCCGGGTCCGGCCGTGCACGCGGCGTGGTTCGGGACGTGGACGCACCCGCCCATCTCGTCGTCGCACACGTCGATCGTGCAGTCGAACGCGTCCGCGCAGTCGGGTGGGTCCCCCGGAACACACACCCCGCCCACGCACCGCTCGATGCCGTTGCACGGCCTGCCGTCGTCGCAGCTCGTCGCGGTGCAGCCCCCGTCGGAGCCGTCCAGCCCCGCGTCCAGACGGTCTGCATCCCTCGCAT
Organism: Myxococcota bacterium; assembly: GCA_025054695.1. Classification (GTDB taxonomy): domain Bacteria; phylum Myxococcota_A; class Polyangia; order Polyangiales; family JANWZI01; genus JANWZI01. The sequence goes on from JANWZI010000022.1 coordinate 21,077, forward strand.
CGATGGTCACGTCCGACGCGGCGTCCACGCCGCCTTCATCCATCCCACCCGCGCCCGCGTCTCCCATCCAGGACGGAAGCTCGCCCGGATCGCGACGTGCGCTGGCACAGGCCCCGTCGCGACACGTCAGCTCGGGTGAATCGCAGCGCATGCCGATGCAGGCGTCCTGCAACAACAGGCGCAACCACAGCACGCGCCCGCGCAGATACCCGCTGATGGCCGAGACCTCCGCGACCAGCTCCCCGCCGCCCGCAGGGCCGTCGAATGCCTGCGCGACGACGCGATAGATCCGCGTCGGATCGTTCCGCAGCGGCGCGAGCGCCACCACGCGCGGCCAGCCCTCCGAGGCCGACACGGGAAACGGAAACTCCTCGGCAAGCTGCGCGGGCACGCCGAGAGAGGCCCGGGGGCCGCCGTACACGCGCACGACGAGGCTGCGCGCGCGTGCCCGCACACCCGCCTCGGCGTCGACGCTCACCATCACCTGCGTCCGCACCGGTTCCTTCGCGCACGCCGACAGCGCGAACGCCAGCAGGCCCAGCCCCCCCAGTCTCATGGCCACCTCAACGTGAACGCGATGGAGCCGCCGTCACCCACGAGATAGTCCGGCTGCGGCTCCTCCCGCGAGAGCAGGACGGCCGCGACGACGCCGGCGGCCACGGCGCCTCCCACCGCCGCCCAAAACCACCACCGACCGAACACCCCGCCACCGCGCTGCTCCTCGCTCCGACGCTCCAGTTCCTCGATTCGCCCCTCGAGCTCGACCCCGCGCTGCTCCTCTTCGAGACCTTCGCGTCGCCGCCTCTCGGCGTCCCGACGCTCCTGCTCGAGCGCCCGCGCGGCGATGCGGTTGCGGAGCGCACCCACACGCGCCTGGACGTCGAGGCGGTTGTCCCCAGCCGGTTCGGCCGAGAGGTACGCCTCGTATGCCTCGAGCGCCTCGGCGTCACGGCCCAGCCGTTCGGCGGCCAGGCCAATGTTGAAAAGGAGCCTCGCTCGTCCCGAAAGCGCGTGCGCGCGTCGGAAGTGCTCGAGCGCCTCGGCGTAGCGACCCCGATCGTAGGCCGCCGAGCCCGCTTCGAAGAGGGCACGGGCCTCCCGGTCGCGCGACTCGTCCACGGAAGGCGCAGTACCGTGGCTCTGATCGGGTCTCTGCGCCACGACGGCCGAGACGGCGAACCCGAGCGCCAGCACCGCACACACGCGAGCGCAGTGTACCACTGCGGCTCGTACTTGCCCCCTCGGCCGCACGCTCGGTCTCGGACTCAGTCTCGGGCTCCGGCTCGGTCTCGGTCTCGGTCTCGGTCTCGGACTCGGGCTCGGACTCGGACCAGACTCGGGCTCGGACTCCGACTCGGCACCCGCCGCTTGCCCCGCGCCCTTCGAAACGTTGAAATCGTCCACCGGCAAACGAGGCCGCTTTTCCTTCGTGCCCGACTTCTCCGCCGATGACGCCGCGTTCGTCGCCCAGTTCCGCGCCGCGGCCCCCTACGTGCACGCGCATCGCGGACGCACGTTCGTCATCGTCTTCGGAGGCGAGGCGGCGGACAGCCCGGGCTTCGGCGACCTGGTGCAGGACGTCGCCCTGCTCCACGCGCTGGGCGTGCGCGTGGTCCTCGTCCACGGCGCGCGGCCACAAATCGAGCGCCGCATGCGCGAGGCGGGTCTACGCGGCCGCATCCACCGCGATCAGCGCGTGACGGACGCGACGGCCCTGCCGTGCGTCAAGCAGGCCGTCGGCGCGCTCCGGCTCGAGATCGAGGCCATGCTGTCGATGGGCCTCGCCTCGACGAGCATGGCCGGGGCACGCTTGCGCGTCGCGTCGGGCAACTTCGTGACCGCACAGCCTCGCGGCGTCATCGACGGCGTCGACATGCAGTTCACGGGCGACGTGCGGCGCGTGGATGCCGAGGGCGTGCGGCGGCGCCTGGACGACGGCGCCATCGTGCTCTGCTCACCCGTCGCTCCGTCGGTCACGGGGGAGCTGTTCAACGTAGGTCGGCATGCCGTGGCCGAGCAGGTGGCCGTCGCGATCGGCGCGGACAAGCTGATCGCGTTGGTCGAAGGCGCCGTGCCGGGTCCCCGCGCGTGGCTGGGAGGCGAGCTCGCTCCCGCCCAGGCGCGGCAGATCGCCGAAGGAAGCTGGCCCGAAGATTTGCCGCGTTCTCGGCTCTCCGCCCGGCGACGACTTCCGCCGGACGTCCGCCGCCATCTGGCGGTCGCCGCGCGCGCGTGCGAGGCGGGCGTCGGACGCGTCCACCTCGTCGAGCGAACGACCCACGGAGGGCTGCTGCTCGAGCTGTTCACGCGCGACGGTATCGGCACGCTCGTCAGCCGCGAGGCGTTCGAACGCCTGAGGCCGGCGACGCTCGCCGACGTCCCGGGCATCCTCGCGCTCACCGCACCTCTCGAGGCGCAGGGCGTGCTGATCCGACGCACGCGCGAAGACCTCGAGCACAACGTCGACGACTTCGTCGTTATCGAGCGTGACGGACTCGTCGTCGCGTGCGGTGCGTTGCACGCCTTGCCGGACGCTGCGGCGGGTGAGATCGCGGCGGTGTGCGTTCATCCGGAATATCGGGGCGCGCGCCGCGGAGAACGCCTCATGGGATGGCTCGAACGTCGAGCGCTCGAACGGGGCCTGACGAAGCTGTTCGTACTGACGACGCGCACGAGCCACTTCTTTCGCAGACTCGGCTACGAGCCCGCCCACGTGCGAGACCTGCCGCCCTCGCGTCGCTCCCGATACGACAGGCGCCGCAACTCACGCGTCCTCGCCAAAACGCTGTCACCGTCGCCGTGAGCACCCCGCTGCATGACGAAGCGGGCCGTACGACGGGACCCGACGCCCGGTCGGCTTTGTGGGCTTCGGGAGATCGTCTCGGGCCGGGGTTCCGGTTTCCGTCTCACCCTCCGACTCGGTCTTGCGCTCGGACGCAGCCGCGGGCTCCGATTCAATCTCGCACGGGGGTTGCAACACCCCTGGGCAACGTCGACGGACGTGACCGCCGGTGTCAGATGGAGCTCGCATCGATCGTCTTGCTCGTCGAAGAGGTCGAACCATGTGCGACGCGAACTCGTATTACGCCTCTGGACCCGTTCCGGTTTACGCCACCCCCGTACTCACTGCGCACACTTGTGCGTGCGGCCGGCCCATTCCGGTGGGCCTCCTCCAGGCCCCCAGTCCACCCCCACCCGCGCTTTGCTCTCCCACGCCGGGGCCGTGCACGCCGGTGTACGTACACGACGATGACGTCCGTCCAGCCGCGCGTGACGAATTTGAGGTTGTCTACCCCGCAGCTTCCACCGATGTGAAGTCGATCATCGTCGCCGCAGCGGTGGGTGCCGCCATCGGTGCTTTGGGAGCGTATCTGCTGGCACGAGACTGACGCTGACGGTCGTGAACCCTTCGTGCGTCGATGCCATCGGGGGGTGACGCGAACCCAGCGCCCCATCGCACGCCGACATCGAATCCGAGGCGCCATCCGAGTCGGAGCTTGAGGCGCGGACGCGCACCGGTGCGGGCCGCGACCGAAGCTCGCTGCGCGCGTGTTCCGAACCCGACCACCGTCGCTCTGCAGAGGCGAGGGGACGGGCCCCGGATCCTCCCTTCGCCTCAGGCGTGACGGTAGGGAGTCTGCCCTGCGTCTCGAGGCCGCGGCCGACGACGCCCGATCGACGACCGCGAGCGGCGACGCGGATCGTCGCTGAGTGCGAATGCATGCGGCAGCCCGTAGGCGACGGCGTATCCGAACCCGCACCCCGGGCGCGAACCGGACTCTCCGTCGCGACACCCCGCCCAGGCAGGCACTTCTACGCAGCGCAGTCGTGCTGTATGAACCTCGCGTGGCCCATGAAGACCGAGCCCACCGCATCGGTGGGCTCCGCACGTGGCTTCTTCTCGGCGGGTCGCTCTGCTGCGGATGCGGAGACGGTGGCCTTCCCGAAGGCGCGCTCGAGCCCATTCGCATCGGCGTGATCACCTCGCTGACCGGAAGCCTTGGCTCGCTCGGTCCGGCGTGGGTCAATGCCGCGTTGCTCGCGGAGCAGGAATTCAACGCCGCCGGCGGCGTTCTGCGCGGCCGGAAGGTCGAGATGCTCGTCGCCGACGACGGAGTCGATCCGACTCGAGGAGCCGAAGCGGCCCGCCGACTTCTGGATCAGGGTGCGGTGGTCATCCTCGGTGCCGCGGCCAGCGGCGTCTCGCTCGCCGTGGCGGAGGAAACGTTTGCTGCGGGGGTTCCCCAGATCTCGTGTTGCTCGACGAGCGACACGCTGACGGACGCGCAACCGCCGGGCGATCGCTATTTCTTCCGAACCGTTCCGCCGGACCGGCACCAGGCACGCGTGCTCGCGGATGCGGCTCGCGAGCGTTTCACGTGCTCCGCGCTCGCCGTTCTGTACATCGACAATGCCTATGGCCGACCGTTCGGCGCCGCCGTCGCCGAAAGCTTCGCCGAAGCCGGCGGTACGGTGGCGGCCCAGGAATCGTTCGCAGAGGATCAACCGGACTACGAGGCCGAGGTGGCGGCGGTCGCCATGGCCCTCGGCTCGACGGATCGCCCCTGCATCGCCCTCGTGGGCTACCCGCGGCCGGCCGGCGCGATCGTTCGCGCCTGGCATGTGAGCATGCGCCGCACGGTGGCATGGATCGGGACCGACGGCTTGAAGGACTGCGGCTTCGTGGATGCGGCCGGCGATCCGTCCTTCGTCGACGGGTTCCACGGCACGGCTCCCATCACGGACGACACCCGTCGTGAATACGACGAGTTCGAGTGGCGGTACGCGTCCACGTTCGGCGCCGCGCCGGTCGTCTTCGGTGCCCAACAATACGACGCCGCCGTGCTCGCTCTTCTCGCCATCGCGGCGGCACGAACCACCGACGGCCAGGCCGTCCGGGAGGCGCTCTTCGGCGTCTCGCGCAACGATCCGGGCGATGCGCTCGTGCGGCCCGGCGAGGTGCGTCAAGCGCTCGTGCACTTGCGGCGCGAGCAAGGCATCGACTGGGTCGGCGCGTCCGGTCCCGTGGACTTCGACGATCTCGGCGCAGTGCAATCGCCCTACGAGATCTGGCGATTCGAGCGAGGACCGGGGGGGTGCGACCCAGGACGCGACTTCCGGCGTGTCGCGACGGTGACCCCGGACTGACGGCAAAAGCAATTCCAAGCGTGCGCGATTCGACGAAAACCTCAGACGATTTGGCGCCGTCGGAGTCTGCTGTGCCCTGACCGCCGCAGCGTCCGCCGCGGATCCAGCAACGACGAATGCATCGATGCGTGCCGATCCGGGAGCGCCCGTGCGCGTCGGTGACGCAGGTGCATCACTCGAACGCACGATGGCGTGCCTGGCGGCGAACGCGCTCGCAACGGGCCTGCTGGTCGGCGACGCTCCGACCGACGTCGACCTCAACTAACCGGCGTCGACTTCACCCGTTCCCTTGACCAGCCGCGCGTGGCGACGAGGAGCCCAGCAGGCGCCCACGCGCAACGGTGGAACCCCGTTTTCGACGATCTCACGTCGGTATGACGGCGGCGGTCACATGGGTTGACGCTACCGAGGGGCGTCGCGCGTCCGAGACCGAGTCGGAGCCCGACTCCGGGCCCGAGGCCGTGCCGGAGTCCGGAGACCGAGCGTGAGTGTGAACCGTCGTCTACCCACTTGGCCGCCACTGTGAGAGCTGCACGCCGCGCGGAAAAGAAACGCGGCCGCGGCGCTCGTCCGCTTCCACCCCGCGCGCAATGCGAGGTCTTGCGCTCGTTGCGGCGACGACTCGATCGGGAACTCGACTCGGGTCGACCACGCCGGCGAGGCGGCAGCTTCTGCCCAGTCTCATGCGAGGGGACCCTGGCCCGCCTGGTCAACTGGGACCGAGCCCACCGTGGAAGCGGCGAGCGCGTTACCGTTCGCGGTCAGAACCCGAGGCCGATGGAGGCGGCGACCGACCACTGCCGTGGCAGGTCCCTCGGTGCGTCGGCGTCCGCGTCCTCCGGCGGAACGACGTCGAACGCGAACGTCCCCGCGAGCCGCAGCGCCCGGTATTCGCCCTCGACGCCGAGAACGAGCCGTGTGCGCGTGTGACGGACCTGCGCGAAAACCGCATTGTTGTTGTAGTCCTCGCCCGGCACGCGGCCGTCCGGCAGGGGATCGGTCCTCGGGTCGCGCGTGCAGGTGCCGCTCGTGCCGGGCTCCGGGCGGCATTCGTCCCACGCATCGACGTCGGGCGTCAGGTCGACGAGCTCACTGTCGGCGAAGATGAACGCCCACTGCAGCGCGAGGATGGGCGTGATGCGCCCGACGCCCATCACCGTGAAGGGTTTGCTCAGGGTCACGTCGAACGACGGCACCGTCAGATTGAACTCCGGATCTCCGGTGACCGTCTGCACCATGCCCCGCACCGCAAGGTCGGGAATGACCCCGATCCCGCGTCGGAAGCCCTCGAACGGGGACCACTTGACCTCGAGCCCCCAGCTCCACAGCGACGTGTCGAGCAGGTGCCCGAGGGAGGTACCCAGCTCGAAGCCGAGCGGAAAGCCCTTTCGAATGCTCGTGCGCGTCCAGACGAGGGCGCTCGAAGGGAATCGGTTGATGCCCGGAGAGCCGCGGTCGCTTTCCGAGCCCGCGTTCGGGTCTCCCTCGGTGCCGAGTCGCCAGTGGCGCGATCCCGAATCGATGCCGGTCACCCACCCCTCGATCGCGACGCGGAACCCGCCGTAGCCGGCCGTGCGCGCACCGGTGAGCACGGGTGGCGCCGAGGCGAACCCGAGCTCGGCCATCAGTCGCGCCCACGCCTCGTCGTCGGGACAGAAGCTGCGACGCCCGCCACGTGCGTCCATGGCCTCGCAGCCGGCCGGCAGCGGATCGGGCGCGAACTCGCCGCCCGTGGGGATGCGCAGGCGCGCGAGCGAGATGTCCATGTCGTCCGCATGGACGTTCGACGCGCTCCACCCGAGACATCCCGCCACGGCGGCGCCGGCGAGCCCGAGAGCGCGAGGCACGGGCGCTGACGGTAGCCAAGCGCGCTCCGTCGGGTCAAGAAGGACCGGCGTGTCGACCGGACCCCGTCTGCGCGTCGCGCCGCTACGCCCGCCGCTGCACGTCGTGCTCGTCGAGCCCGAGATTCCGCCGAATACGGGTGCCATCGCGCGCACGTGCGTGGCGACCTGCTCCCCGCTGCACCTGGTCGGTCGCCTCGGCTTCCGCATCGACGAGCACGCCGTACGCCGCGCGGGCCTCGACTACTGGAAATACCTCGAGCTGCACGTACACGACTCGCTCGAGCAGATGCGCGAACGCCATCCCGACGTGCGCCTGCATCTGTACTCGGCGCGCGCCTCGCGCAGTTATCTCGAGGCGGACGTGCGCCCGGGCGACGGTCTCGTCTTCGGCAAGGAATCCACGGGGCTTCCCGACGAACTGCTCGACCGATACCCCGACCGCGTCTGGGGAATTCCGACGAGCGGTCCGGTTCGTAGCCTCAATCTGAGCAACGCAGTCGCCGTGGTTCTCTTCGAAGCCTTGCGGCGCAATGGCGCGCTCGAGGGCGCCGTGCGACGATGAACCGAGCGTGGACCGGCCCGACCGCTGGGGCGCGTCGCTGGCCCTCTCGTCGTGGCTCGTGGTGACGGGCGGAGCGACGCACGCCGCGCGCGCGGAGGCCGAGGATCCGGGCGAGGAGTGCAATCTCGCCATTCCCGCGGAGTTGCACGCGCTGCTCGCCGAGGAGGCGCATGTCCTGGACGCGAGCGTCGCGGGGAGGAACGACCTTGGTGCGTCCGCCGAGGCGGGGCTTACGACGACGGGGGTCGTGTCGGGGCCAGACGCGGCGCCCGCCGAGCTGGTCTGGGATCCAGAGCCTGGACGCGGCTGTCACCGCTACCGCGGTCGGCGGGTATGCGAGGGGCCGCGGCGTCGCCCCCTCGCGCACGGTCCGGATGCGGAGCGCGCCGCGCGGCTCGGGTTGGGGACCGCCACCGCCGTCGTTCGCCTGGAGCGCGAAGGGACGCCCGAAGCCTGGCTCGCCGAGCTCGCGGCCGCATCGGCCCGGGCCCCGGCCGTTTCGTTGCCCTGGCCCGTCGACGGCGGGCGGCTCTGGCGCGGATTCGGTCGCGTCGGCCGGGGCCGTCGCGCACGCATCCACGAGGGCATCGACATCGGGGCGCCCGAGGGGGCGCTCGTCCGGGCCGTCGCCGATGGCTTGGTCGTCTACTCGGACAACGGCCTGTCGGGCTACGGCAACCTCGTCGTGCTGCTCCACGCCGATGGATCGAGCAGCCGCTACGGGCATCTTTCGGCCGCATTCGTCTTCGCCGGTCAGATTGTCCGTCAGGGAACGCCCATCGGCGCTGTCGGCGACACCGGGCTCGCGCGGGGCCACCACCTGCACTTCGAGTGGCACGTCGGCGGGCGGCCCCGCGACCCACTCCTCCGAATGGCCGAGCCGCTCTCCGCGCAGTCCCGGAATCGGTCTTCACGCGATCGGCCGGAGTCGTGAACGTCGGTGCACGCACACGGAACCCGGGCGCATCGTGTTTTCCGATGACATCACGGTGGGTTGTAGGGCGCGCCGGCGCTGGCATGCCGGTCGCATCGCTCCGGAGCCGGAGGCTCGTAGCCATGCGTTCGTTCGGTCGCTTCAGCCCGCTCTTCGCATTCGCGCTCGCGGTTCCGCTCGCGGGTTGCCCCATCTATTCGGACGACGACCGCGGTGGAGGGACGTGCGTCGGCCCTGGTTGTGTGTGCGGGATCGACTTTGCCTGTCCCGACCGCAGCTACTGCGGTCCCGACGGCGAATGCGTGCCGGGCTGTCGGAGCGACGGCGATTGCGCCGACGGCGAGCGCTGCGTCGCGGGCGAGTGCCGCGTGCCCGAGGTCGCCTGCCGCACACACGGTGACTGCGATCCGGGTCGCGCCTGCATCGACGGGCGCTGCGTGTCGAGCGAGACCTGCTCGGACGACGCGCGGTGCGGCGCGGGTCGCTGGTGCGACTTCCGGGACACGTGCGTCCCGCGCGAGGAGGGACAGTGCCGCAGCACGGCGGACTGCGCGAGCACGCGGGTGTGTGTCGAGGGCCGTTGCCGGGACATCGCTGCGACGTGCCAGTTCAACTACCAGTGCGGAGCGGGGCGCGCGTGCGTCGACGGCCACTGCACCGCGGTCTGCACGCGTGACGAGGCCTGCGGGCCGGGGCAGGCGTGCCAGGGCGGCTTCTGCCGACCGGCCCGGCAGTGCACGACGAGTCGCGACTGCGCCGCGGGCCACTGCGTCGACGGGCGGTGCCTGGCGGACTGCCGCGCGACCGATCGGTGCGCCGCGGGCGCGGTATGCGCCGAGGACGAGTTCTGCCGTCCCGACTGGGCCCCGCGTCCGTTCTGCACCACCGATGCCCAGTGCGCCGAGGGGCACGTCTGCCGTGACGGCGCCTGCCGCACGCCATGCCCGAGCGGGACGAACGACGAGTGCCGCCGCTACGACGTCCAGTTGCCCATCTGCGCCTCGGACAACCTATGCTACTCGACCAACGAGACCATGCCCGAATGCCGCTCGTCGCGCGACTGCACGGACGAGATCTGCATCGACGGCATCTGTCGCTGACGGCGCCGGTAACGTCGGTGAACGTGGCCTGAAGGGTGTTGCGAGACCGAGCCCGAGTCCGAGACCGAGTCCGAGACAGAGCCCGAGTCCGAGTCCGAGCGGCGATCGACCGGCGAGGCTCGCCGACGCGTCCGGTCGCGCTAGAACGCCCGCGTGGTGGTGCTCGCGGTCGATCCCGGTGCCCGTCGCATCGGGCTGGCCGTATCGGACGAGACCGGCCGCGTCGCGTTGCCGCTCGAGACGCTCGAGCGCGCGCCCGGAGAAGGCGTCGAGGCGTTGGCGAGGAGGGTCGCCGAGCGTGCGCGGCTCGCCTCGGCGCACCGCGTCGTGGTGGGCCTGCCGGTGCGACTCGACGGCCGCGAGGGACCAGCGGCGCGTGCGGCGCGGCGTCTGGGGCAGGCCGTCGCGCGGGCCAGCGGCCTGCGCGTCGAGTACTGGGACGAGCGGCTCAGCACGGTGCAGGCGGAGCGCGCATTGCGTGCGGCAGGCGTGCCGGGCCGGCATCGGCGCGGCATGGTCGACCGGACGGTTGCGACCCTTCTGCTGCAGTCCTACCTGGACGCCATCGCGTCCCGTCGTGCGGGCCCGTGACGGATCGCGGACGCAGCGCGCTGCTCGTCGCGGCGCAGCTCGTCGTGGCCGGATGCCTTGTGCTTGTGGGTGCGATCGTGTTCGGAGCGCCGTGGATGCCGCCGCCGCGGCAGGGGCGTGTCGCTCAGTTCGAGATCGGCCCCGCGGACGACGTCGGAACGGTGGCGCGGCGCCTCGCCGAAGCCGGCATCGTGCGCTGGCCCGCGGCGTTCGCCGCCTGGGCGCGACTGATGGGCGCCGAGACGCGGTTGCGGCGGGGTCGGATCGAGGTGACCGACGCCATGGTGCCGCGACGCGTGCTGCGCGCGATCGCCGAGGGCTACGGTCCGGCCCCGCGGCGCTTCACGATTCCGGAAGGGTTCACGCGATTCCAGATCGCCGATCGGCTCGACGCACTCGGGATCGTCGACCGGCAGGCCCTGCTGGCGGCAACGGAGGATCCGATGCTACGCGAGACGTACGGGATCCCGGGATCCAGCGTCGAGGGGTATCTGTTTCCGGACACGTACGATTCGCAGGAGGGAGCGAACGCGACGCGGATCGTCCGGCGGATGGTCGCGGCGCACGCCCGCCGCATGGGGCGGCTGCTCGAGATGTATCCGCGGCAGCTCGCCCGTTTGCGCGCAGCCGGCATCGACGTCCACGGCGTCGTCACGCTCGCCTCGATCGTCGAGAAGGAAGCCGCCGTTGCGCACGAACGGCCGCGCATTGCCGGTGTGTTCCTCAATCGCCTGCTCTCCGCCTCGTTCCGGCCGCGACGGCTCCAGGCCGACCCGACCGTCTCGTACGGATGTCTCGCGCATCCGAACGTCTCGGCGGCGTGCCGCGCGTTCGACGGCCGTCGGATCACGCGCGCGATGCTCGACGACGCGGCCAATCCCTACAACACGTACCGACACGAGGGCTTGCCCCCCGGTCCCATCGCGAATCCAGGGCTGGCGAGCCTGCGCGCGGTGCTCGACCCCGAGACGCACGGATGGTTTTACTTCGTCGCGCGCGGCGACGGCACACACGTCTTCAGCGCGACCCTCGAAGAGCACGAGGCCGCGGTCCGTGCATACCAGGGCGCAAGTCCGGCGCGCGGAAACGGGGAGGATCAAACCGCCATCGCGCCTGCGACGGTCGTTCCAAGTCACTGAGAACGGCGGCCACGTTGCTTGACGTGGGCGAGGAGTGTTGCGAGCCCGAACCTGAGTCCGAGCCCGAGACCGAGTCCGAGGCCGAGTCGGAGTCGGAGACGGGGTTCGAGACCGAGGCCGAGCCGACCTGCGGGGGTCGTCGAGGCGCGGGGTCAGCCGCCGTCGGAGCGCTCGCGCAAGCCGAGCTCCTTCATCTTCGTCTGCAGGCTCTTGCGGGAGATGCGGAGCAGTCGCGCCGCGTGCGTCACGTTGCCACCGGTTTGCTGAAGGGCGCGGGCGATGAGATCGCGTTCCAGCCGCGCCGTGGCCTCGCGGACGGCCTCGCGCAAGCCTGCGGGTGCCGGGCTCTCGAGCGCGGGCTCGGTCGGGCCGCCGGGCGAGACGCGATCGGTGGGGCGGGCCGGCGGGCTCGAGGGCGCGTGCGCGTCGCCCTGACGCACCTGCGCGGGGAGGTCCTCGACGCGGATCTCGGCCCCGTCGCAGAACAGGACGCAGCGCTCCATCACGTTCTCCAGCTCGCGGATGTTGCCCCGCCAGGGGTAGTGGACGAGCCGTTCGAGCGCGTCGGGCGCGACGCGCGCGACGGACTTGCGAAGCTTGGCGTTGAAGCGCGCGAGGAAGTGCTCGACGAGCGGCGGGATGTCCTCACGCCGCTCGCGGAGCGGCGGGACGTGCAGATGCACGACGTGTAGGCGGTAGTAGAGGTCCTCGCGAAAGCGCCCCTCGGCGATGTCCGCGAGCAGGTCGCGGTTGGTCGCGGCGACCAAGCGAACGTCGACGCGCAGCGTCTTGATGCCGCCGACGCGTTCGAATTCCTGCTCCTGCAGTGCGCGCAGCAGCTTGACCTGGAAGCTCGGGGGGATCTCGCCGATCTCGTCGAGGAAGAGCGTGCCCGTGTCGGCGAGCTCGAAGCGCCCGGGCTTGCTCGTGACCGCGCCGGTGAACGCGCCCCGCTCGTAGCCGAACAGCTCGCTCTCGATCAGCTCCGGCGGGATCGCCGCGCAGTTGACCCGCACGAAGGGCCGGTCGCGCCGCGACGAGTGCTCGTGCAACGCGCGGGCGATGAGCTCCTTGCCGGTGCCGCTCTCGCCGGTGACGAGCACCGTGCTCGGCGTGTCGGCGACACGCTCGATGATCTGGAACACCTCGAGCATCGCCGGGCTGCGTCCGACGAGCCCGTAGCGGCCGGGCACCGCGGCCGTCGAGGCCGGCTCGACGTCGGTGGCGCGCAGCTCGCGCGTGCGCGCGGCCTTGGCGACCACGCGGCGCAGCTCGTCCCGGTCGAAGGGCTTGGTGACGTAATCGAAGGCACCCAGCTTGAGCGCCTCGACGGCCGTGTCCACCGTCCCGTGCGCCGTGATGAGGATCACGGGAATCCACGGCATCTCCTCGACGATGGTCCGCAACAGGGCCATCCCGTCGATGCGCGGCATCCGCAGGTCCGTCACGACGACGTCGACGTGGTGCTCGCGCAGGATGCCGAGCGCCTGGGCGCCGTCCTCGGCCACGTGCACGTCGTAGCCGTCGCGCACGAGCTGGGCGCGCAGCACCCGCCGGAGGTTGGGCTCGTCGTCGGCGACGAGGATCTGCGGACGGTCCGGGAGCTGCACGTCCTTCAGGGTCGCGCCGCGGGCTGGCAGCGCGCGCCGACGTCGGGATCGTCGCCGTCGAGCCCGGTGCACAGGAACACGAGAACCTCGTTCGCGCCCGGCGAGCCCGCCACCACCTCGTGGCGAGCACGGAGACCGGCGCCGAGCTGGGTGCGGACCATCGCGAGCGACGCTCCCACCTCGGCATCGGCGGACGGCAGGCTGTGTGTGAGCACGTCGGCGGCGTTCTCGGAAAGCCCGGCGCTCGAGCCGCGGAACAGGAAGACCGCACCCGCACGTTCGGTACCTCCGACGGCGGCCCGAGGTGCGCCGACGGCCAGATCGCCCGTGCCGTCCGCGTCGACGTCGCCGACCGCCATCGCGCCTCCGAACCCGGACGCCGCGCAGCTCACGCCCCGCAATCCTTCGGTGCATCGCAGCACGCGCGGCGCGCTTCCCCACCCGGGGCACTCGGACCCGTCGGCCAGCGGACCGGGCATCGTGGCGCCGTCGTAGACCTCGACGGTCTCGGCACGTCCGGGCGTGGTCGCAGGAGCCGCCACGAAGACCTCGGGCAGGCCGTCACCCGTGACGTCGCCCGCGGCGAGCGAGCCTCCGTAGCCCATCGACGTCGCGCGCAAGCAGGCGTGCACGTCCGGGGGACCGGAGCCGACCGACAGCACGAGCACGGTCTGCGCTCGTACGGCTCCGGCGACGACGAGCGTCCGCCCGGACGGCAGCGGCGCCGTCGCGAGGCTCGCGCCGAGCTCGCCGGCGGTGGGCACGACGCGCTCCGGGATGGCCAGAGGCGCATTGGCACCGGTGGCGAGAATCCGATAAAGCGCGCCGCTGCGATCCATTGCGGCCGGCGCGCCGACCACGGCAAGCCCCGCTTCCCCGTGGAGCGGAGCGGCCGCGGCGCCGAAGCGGGTCATCGAGGGACCCGAGAACGGAAGGAACGAGCTGGGATCGGTGGAAACTTCGCACCTGACGTGATACCCGTCCGAGGCTGCGGCGAACGCGAGCACGCACAACCGCCCCTCGGAGGGCATGCCCGGTTGGTAGACGGCCGTCCCCAGCAGCGCCGAGCCCAGCCCGACGTCGCAGTCACCGGGGTCCGAGCAGCCATCGAGTAGCGCGTGCGCGTCCCGGTCGACGACGCGGTCCCCGCGCCAGATCGCGTGCACCCGGTACGGAGTATCGGGCCCCGCACTGGTGACCACGCGCGACTGCCAGGTTCCATCTGCGAGTTGCGCATCGTAGGCGGCGACGACGGTGCCGAGTCCCGCCCGCGGATAGTTCTCCGGCGCCTCGAGGACGAGGATACCGGCGCCGTCCGCGAGCTCTCCGTACAAGGTCGGGTCGCATCCGGCCCCTCCCGACAACAGGCCGGTGCAGGCGAGTCCGACGGTCCAGCGGCGCGAGGATCGCATCAGAACCTCCCCTGGAGCACGCCACCGGCGACGGAGGGACCGATCCCGGGCACGAGCGCCCAGTCCCGCGGCTCGAGCACCGTCGCCTCCGAGTCCGGCAGCGGGTCGCGCAGGAAGTAGTAGACGGACAGGATTCCGAGCACGGCGCCGAGCCCGAAGCCGATGTCGGCGCCGATGGCGAGGATCTGACCCTCGGACAGTCGCGGATCGTTGGTCGCGAGCCGGCCCGCGTCCCGCAGGCGCACGAGCGCATCGGTGCGCTCGTTGGCCATGACGCCCGCGATGGCGCCGCCCGCCACGAACAGCGCGGCGATGGTCCCCGTGACCCACGCTCCTCCTCGACCCACCGCAGGCCGCAGCCGGACGCGAACGGGAGTGACCTGGCCCCTCTCGATCCGCACGATCTGCTCCCAGTCCTTCATGTCGTCCGCCTCGACGCGCACGCGTCGCGGACCGGCCGCCACGTCGCCTTCCCATGGCACCGTTCCGACGGCGCGATCGTCGACGAAGACCCGCGCCCCGCGTACGTTGCCGACGACGCGCAACCGGCCGTGCTCGACGCGCTCGAGCGGGACGTGCACACGGACCAGATCGCCGAGTCCGACCTCGATCTCACGCTCCTCGGTGCGATAGCCTGGCCGTTCGACCCAGATACGGTGCGTGCCAGTGGGGATGATGTTCTGGTAACGGGTGCGGCCGACGGCGCCGAGCGAGCGGTCGTCGACGTAGACGAGGGCATCCGACGGCACGCTCGTCACCTCGAGTGCTCCGAGGAACTGGCCCTGGCTCATCTCGACGATGACGACGTAGACCTTGCCGGGACGGATACGCACCCGCTCCTCGACCGTGCGGTACTCGGGATGTTCGATGACGACCCGGTAGTCGCCCTCGTCGAGCGTGTGCGCGAAGGGGGACGGCCCCGTCGCCACGACGCGACTGCCCAACCGGACCGTCACCTGCGCACCCGACGGATTGGTGCGAATCGCGAGCAACGACTTCATCTCGGCAGGAACCTCGCCCGAGGTCGCGGTTCCCGTGCCGGCGGTCGACGACGTCGTCCCCTGCGCGCTCGTTCCGGTGCTCGTCCCCGCGCTCGGTCCGCTCGCGCCCGCCGACGGGTCGGTACCCGATCCGCCCGCTTCGGTCGCGCTGGCGGTGCCCTGGCCGCTCGATCCCGCCGCCGGATCGCCCGTCTGAGTCGTCGCTCCCGCCGCGTTCGCAGCGCGTCGCGCCTCGGCCTCGCGCAGCCGGCCGATGCGTGCGCGCACCTCGGCCGCGTCGGCCACCGACGGATCGCGCTCGAGGTAGCGTGTGAAGTAATCCGCGGCCCGGCCGTGCTCGCCATGGCGTTCGTAGGCGACCGCCGCGTTGTACAGGAATGCGCCGAATGGTTGCAGCTCGTAGGCGGCGAGGAACTCCTCCGCCGCCTCGAGGAAGCGCGACTGGAGATACAGTTCCTGACCTCGCTCCATGCGCTCGCGCGCCTGCTCCACGGCGCGTCGTTCCTCCGCCATCGTCTGGGCCTGCGCCGGCGGCGCCTGCGCGCACAGGGCCAGGGCCAGGGTCACGGTGGCGTGGCCACATGCTCGTCGAAGCGTCGCGTTCATCTACGTCGGCCTCCGTTTCGCGTGCGCGGCCGAGGTCGCCCGGTCGCGGCGCGTGGCCCGGAAGTATGTCGCCTGCGGGCGGTTCGCGCGAATCGCCGGTGGTGGCGTCTCGTGCGGCCGGGGTTTGCAGGGTGGGACATGCGCGTCAGGGGCGGTCCAGCACGCCCTCGAGGAACGTGAACGCGCGCTCGTGGCGCCTGACGAGATCCTCGAGGCGCGTTCCGGCGCCGTGTCCCACCCGCCGCTCGACGTAATAGAGGATCGGCACGCGACCCGCGGCCGCCGCCTGGAGGCGGGCGGTGAACTTGGCCGTGTGCGAACCGTGCACGCGCGTGTCGTGGTCACCGGTTTCCAGCAACACCGCGGGCAACCGGGCCCGCTCGGGAACGTTGTGATAGGGCGAGTAGCGCCGCAGCCACGCGAAGGCGCGGGGATCGTCCGGGTCCCCATACTCCGTGACCCAGAGCTCCGCGGGCGGGAACCGGTCGTAGCGAAGCATGTCGTACAGCCCGACGTAGCCGATGGCCGCTCCGAAGGCGTCGGGGCAGCGCGTGATCATCGCGCCGACGAGCAGGCCGCCGTTGCTCGCGCCCGTGATGGCGATGCGCGCGGGTTGGCTCCAGCCGCCCGGGCCACCGAGCCAGCGGAGCACGGCCTCGAAGTCCTCGAAGACGCGCTCCTTGTTCTCGAGGTTGCCCGCGCGGTGCCAGCTCTCGCCGCGCTCGCCGCCGCCGCGCAGGTTGGCGACGACGTAGATGCCGCTCCGTTCGAGCCAGTACAGGGCCTGCCGGCTGAAGGCGGGCAGCAGCGAGACGTTGAAGCCACCGTAGCCCGTCGCGAGCACGCGGTGGGTGCCGTCGGGGCGAGCGTCACGCCGACGTACGACGGTGACGGGAATCTCGGTGCCGTCGGCGGAACGCACCGAGGCGCGCTCCTCGACGAACGGCGAGAGGTCCATCGCCGGATCGATCCGATCGAGCAGCTCGAGCCGGCCCGTGCGCACCTCGTACGCATACAACGTGGGTGGCACCAGATAGCTCTGGAACGTGAACGCGACGACGGACGAGTCGGGCTCTCCCGCGAGCGAGCCGACGCTGCCCGCCGCGGGCAGCGGCACGTCGGCGAGCGGCCGACCGTCCAGGGTGTAAACGCGCAGGCGCGAGCGGACGTCCTCGATGGTGTGCACGACGAGCCGGTCGCGCGCGATCACCCAATCCTCGATGGGGCCGTCGGACTCGGGGACGAGGTCGCGCCAGCGGGCGCGGTCGGACGCGGCGGCGGGCGCGACGGTCGCGATGCGGTAGCGCGGCGCGTCGATGTTCGTGTGCAGATAGAGCAGCCCGCGGTGCACCAGGCCGCTCGTCAGGTTTTCGAGGCCCTCGACGACAGCACGAAGCGGTCGGGAGGCGTCGGGAGCGAGCAGGCGCCGGGCCGCGCCAGCAGCACCACGGTCGAACAGGTGCACGTCGGACGCGCTCCAGCCGCGGAACGTCGTCAGCACGAGCCAGCGGCCGTCCTCCGAAAGCTGCATGGAGGGGAAGTCCGTGCGCTGCCGGCCGCCGTGCACGACGGGATCGGAAGCCGGGTCGGTACCGAGACGGTGGTGGAAGACACGCGGCCAGTACGATTCGGGCGCATCGGCGTCGAAATCCGGCTCGCCGGGAGCCGGGTAGCGCGTGTAGTAGAAGCCCCGTTCGTCGGGCTCCCATTCGACGCTCGCCCACTTGGTGCGCTCGATGCGGTCGTCGAGCAGCCGGCCCGTCTCGACCTCGAGCACGTACAGGGTCGAGCGTTCGTCGCCGTTGGCGGAGATGCCGAAGGCGACGTACCGCCCGCGGGGTGACGGGTAGAACCAGTCGATGGCCGCGCGCTCCGACCAGCGCGGCCGCCCATCGCCGTCGCGCGCCTCCGGATCCACGATCGGCTCGGGGCGCCCCGCAACGAACAGCGCGGCCTGCTCGCGTCCCGCCGCGCGCTTGGTGTAGAAGACGCGGCCACCGCCGACCGCGACGTGCCCGAGCGAGCCGGTCGACAGCAGCGCGCGGAGGCGCTGCGCCGTTTCCGGTCGAAACCAACGCGAGAGCACGCGCTCGGTCAGCTCGACCTGCGCCTCGATCCACGCGCGGGTCTGAGGCGAGTCGCTCTCGAGGCCGCGGTACGGATCTTCGATCGTCACGCCGTGTCGCGTTTCGATCACCGCGCCGTGTCGAGCGAGCGCGTCGAGTCGTGCGAGGCTGGTCTGCATCGTCTCATCGTCACTCGTCGGTCCTCCGAGCCGGCTGCCGTGCGGGCTGGTCGAGGATGCAGTCGGATGCGAACCGGAACGCGTCGTGCCGACCGCGGCCGGGCCCGAACAGCACAGCCCCGCGAACGCGAGCACAGCGAGGTGCCACTGGCCCATCAGGGCGCGCCGGGCGTCGGGGAATCCTGCGTCGTCGCGGCGGGTGGCGCCGGCGATCCCGGATGCCCGGTGGGGGCCGACGGTGGCAACGGCGGCGGCCCCGGCGACGCGGCGTCGGGCTCGGCCGGTGCCTGCTCGAGATCGCTCGCGCGAAGCATCCCGCGCAACGCGAGTCTGTCGTCGGCGGCGACGAATACGTCCACCTCGCCGGTCGGATAGCGCTGCATCTCCCGCGCCCAGCCTCGCTCGACGAAGATGCCGATGGTGGTGCCTTCGAAGCGCAGTCGCGCGCGCGGCCGGACGCGCCACAGCGGGCGGCCCGACTCGGCCGCGATGCGCGCCGGCATGGGCCCGGCGTGGGCCGCGGTGCCCACGACGCCAGCCGGGCGTTGCTCGTCGGCGTCGGCTTCGGCCAGCGGGACGTCGACGTAACCGAGTAGGTATGGCCCCACCCCCGCCCGGATTCCTTTCCACGAGCCGCGCTCGCGCAGCACGTGCACGACGAGCGGCGGCTCGAGCGCGGGAATCGTCGCGACGAGTCGGCCGCCGGGCCGGTCGTACACGGGCACGGCCTGCCCGGCCGGCAACCGGCGCAGCGTGCCACGTCGCGGCGGCTCGGCCGTCGTCGGGTCCACCTCGCGACCTGCGAGGCGATCGGCCGGATAGACGCCTCGGAACGGACCGATGGGCTCGACCCCCAGTCGCAGCACGGGCGACGCCTCGACGAGAAGCCGACCGGGGCCCGCGGCGTCGCGCACGCGGACGAGGTCGTTCGGGCCGAGATAAACGGGCGCGCCCGCGAGACGGCCTCGACGGATGACGTACGCGGCCGCGCGCTCGAGCGCGAGCCAGCCCCGGGCCTTCAGTGGGCCGTCGATGCGCACGGGAATGCGGCCGCCCGACGGCGCGCCCGTCACCCGGGCGACGACGCCCGGCGAGACGTACCCGATGGCCGGCGACGCCGGCTCGTCGGTGAGAAACAGCGCCGGCCCGGTGCCCACGGCGGTGACGATCTCCGTGGGCCAGCCAGGGTGCGCGCCTTCGGGCTCGCTCGCCTGGCGCGCGCCGCAGCCCGCGACGAGCGTGATGCCCAGCACCCAGACCCCGTTCATGGGGCGGCAGGATGCCCACGGGATGCCCCGATGTCGAGGGGTGGCGCCATGGGGGAGCGCCGTGCGCCACGCACGCGATGGGACACATCGCTGCTCTACACGACGTACTGCGCAACGAGCCCGCCCCCATCTCCGGTGCGCAGAGGGGTACGGAGACCGTTCAGGCGGTCCAGAGCAACAAGAAGCCCACGCCGAGCAGTACGGCCCCGGTCACCCGATCGACCCAGGGCCGGAGCCTCGACGCGTCGAGGCGACTGGCCAGAGCTCCGGCAGCCGTGCCCATGAGCAGCAGCGGAAGGCCCGTTCCGAGGCCGAACGCGAAGAGCAAGAGAGCACCATACGCTGCGCTCCCCTCGTACGCAGCACAGGTGAGGACCGCAGCGAGCACGGGACTACCGCACGGAACCGTGACCGAACCGAGTGCCAACCCCGCCAGCAGCGCGCCTCGAGCTCCTGGACGAGCGCGCGGCCGTGCACGCGCGACGAACGGCACGCGAGCCCAGCCGAGCAGGTGCATGCCCATGGCGATGGGCACGAGCGCAATCAGGTAGCGCCACGGCCCGCCCACGCCCGTCATCGTCCGGCCCGCGACCGCGGCCATGACGCCGAGCAGCGTCGTCGCGAGAGCGATCCCCGCGACGCACGCGAGCGACGCGCCGAACGACGCGCGCATCCGCGCCCCTCTCGTCGCGCAGCACGTCGCCGTGGCGGCCGGGTACAGCGCGATGCAGCACGGGTTGAGGCCCGTCACGAGCCCGCCGACGAGTGCGAGCGGAAGCGCCGCGAGGCCGCCGCCCGACAGCGCGTTCGCGAGCGACGCGGACAGCTCGTTCATGGCCGCACCGCGGCGAGCCGTTCGAGCTCCGCGCGGATTGCCTCGATCGTTTCCGGTCCCTCGCCCTCGTGTCGCGCGAGCACTCGGTCGCGCGCGTCGACGAAGAGAACCGTCGGAACCAGCCTGACGCGGTGCTGGCGCTCGAGATCCGGCGCGTGCCCCGGCGCGATCAAGTGGACGGGCAATCCACGGGCGCCGGCGCCTCGGACGAGCCGCACGATCTGCCCGCATCCGCACGGCGCGTCGGCCTCGTCGGGATCCGCGAACAGGAGCACCCTCACCGCACCTTCCCGCACCTGCTGTCGGTCCGCAGGCGCGCGGGGCCCGGACGCCGGCGCTTCGGACGGCGCGCGCAGCTCCTTGTAGGCGACGATTGCCGCCGCCGCCGCGGCCACCCCGATCGTGACGGGCCATCGAACGGAGCTCGCGTTGCCGCGGCGCATGGTCGCGCGGGGCGATGCCGGCGCAGGAGTCGGCTCGCTCATGGAGACGGCTCCGGACGGCACGCCGTGCCGCAGCCGCAATCGACCGAAATGCTCGAGTGGGGCTCCGGTTCCCCCGGAGCGCGATCCTGCACGTAGGGCTCTCCCGTCCGCAGCGCATGCTCGGCGCGCGCGAGCTCCCTTCCCAAATAGGCCGCGTGATCGAAGCGGCTGACGAGGCCGCGCTCGATGGCCATCGCGTAGAGGGCGGCCGGCGTCGTCCCTTCCATCACGCAGTCGAGCAAACCGTCGTTGCGGTAGTGCTCGAGCACCAGGCGGCGGCGCCGCGCGTCGGGATAAACCACGAAGAAGCCGAGCGGGTCTGCAACCATGCGCTGCGGTTCCCTCGCCTCGAGGACCGGAACGACTGGCCCCTCCATCCATCCGTCGAAGGCTCCGGGATCGCGGGACGCACACTCGCGGACGCGTTGCAACACGACCAGCGGCCGCTCTTCTCCGATGCAATCGACGATCTCGACCTGCCGCCGGAACGCGTCGATCTGCTCGCGGGTCACGTTCTTGAGCACCGGCCTCTTGCCGCGTGCGCCGAGGATTCGCCCCGCTTCGTCCACGCCGTTCGCGCAGAGGCTGACGAGTGCCTGACCGGGTAGGTGGCCGACGCGCTGGCGTGTGTCCTGCCCGCACAGCAGCAGAAAGCGCAGGTGCGGGTTGGCGAGGATGTTGCGGACGATTCGCTCGATCCCGAGATTTTCCGTATGGAGTGTGCCAACGATCGCGACGTGCTCGGACGCCATCGACGCGAGCCGATCGACGAGATGGCCGCTGTTCAGCGCGCAAACCGCGACGGGTGCCTTCCACCGCAGCACCCGGTAATCGCCGGGGAGCGGCGGCCAGCCCGCGCGCTCGGGGAGCGTCTCGCTGGGACACGCGTGCATCACCTCCGCCTCGGCCGGGAACGCCTCACTGAACGCGTCGGCGGCAAGGACTGGAAAGCAAACTCGACAGCCGAGGCAATCGTGCTTCTTCGGGACGAAAACTCGACGAGCGCCTTCGATGGCGGGAAGCAGCGCCTGACGCCCCGCTTCGGTCGCCGCGAGTGCCTCGACGGTCTGGTGGAAGCAACCACAGCCGTGGCACTTGCGCGCGCGTGTGGCAGCCGTCAGTTGCTCGTTCACGACGTTCAAAGCCCGCCGTCGCGGCTCCTGCGCAGCCGTGCAGTCGTCGACACGCCGTTCCATGCGCGACCCCCCGGCTTCAGGTCGGCGTCCGTCGTAGCGCGAGCGTCACGAGCTGGGCGGCGAAAGGGTCACGAAGCGAGTAGTAGGCCATTTTCCCGTCGTTTCGATACTTGAGGATGTTTAGGTCGCGAAGCTTGCGGAGGTGGTGCGACGCCGTCGAGACGCTCGTGCCGAGCACGTGGGCGATGTCGCAGACGCACAGCTCATGGCCGCCCTGCAGGGCGTGAAGCAGCTTGAGACGGTGACGGTCGGCGAGCGCCCCGAAGAGCACGCGCGCATCTTCGAGGGTGTCGTCATCCGGCAGCGCCGCGCGCAGGCGCCGGACGAGCTGCCCCTTGAAGCACGGGATGTCGCACCGATCGGCAGCCCGGTCCGACGCCGCGGATCGCGCTACTTTCATGTTCGCACGCATGTTTGAATGATAGGCCGCAATCCCCGTCCGGGCAACGCCCTACGCGGCCATCCGATGCCGCAAGCGCGATTCGGTCGGCTCCCGCGCCCGACTCGCGGCGAGCCCATGGTCTCGGCGCAACCCTCGACCCACCCGGCTCCGTTTCCGCGCTGCGACCGTGCGTGTCCCTGAGCGTGGGACACGTCACACATGCGGGGCGTTTCGGTGTAACGTCGAGTTGATTCGGAGGTGCGCCGTGGTGCGTCGCTCGTGGTGCTTGATCGGGGTCGTTGCGGTCACGTGGGGATGCGGGGGTGGGGATTCGCCGCCTGGGATGCGCGACGCGGGAGGCGGGGATCCGGACGGCGCCGTCGACGCCGCGCTGGACGGGTCGGGGGCCGAGGGTGGCGGTGGG
>JANWZI010000230.1:0-264 GCA_025054695.1 Myxococcota bacterium
GGAGCGTGCCATTCTGGATCAACACCGTTGCCACAGGACCACGGCTCTTATCGAGCTTAGCCTCGATAATCGTCCCTACCGCTGGCGCGTTGGGATTCGCGCGCAGATCTTCCAGATCGGCCACCAGCAGAATCATCTCCAACAAGCCATCGATATTAATCTTTTGGCGGGCTGACACATGGACACACGGCACATTGCCGCCGTATTCCTCGACAATCACGTCAATTGCCGCCAACTGCTGCTTAATCCGGTCAGGATTTGCCG
>JANWZI010000230.1:287-615 GCA_025054695.1 Myxococcota bacterium
AGATCAATTTTATTAATCGCCACAATCATTGGCACGCCAGCAGCCTTCACATGGGCAATCGCCTCTTCGGTCTGCGGCTTCACCCCATCGTCGGCAGCCACCACCAACACCACAATATCAGTCACTTGAGCGCCGCGCGCGCGCATCGCGGTAAACGCCTCGTGGCCGGGTGTATCAAGAAAGGTGATCTTACGATGATTAACCTCAACTTGATAAGCGCCAATATGCTGGGTAATGCCGCCAGCCTCACCCTCAGCCACGCGCGTCGAGCGGATCGCATCGAGCAGCTTGGTCTTGCCATGGTCAACGTGCCCCATAATTGTCACCA
>JANWZI010000231.1 GCA_025054695.1 Myxococcota bacterium
GTGGCGCGCGGGGGGTGGGGGGGATCCGGAGGGCGCGGTCGCCGCCGCGCTGGCGGGGTGGGGGGCCGCGGGTGGCGGTGGGGACGGATCGGCCGACGCCGATGCCGCCGCGCCCCGGTGCGATCGGGACGGCCTGCTCGAAGAGGGCGAGCAGTGCGACGACGGAAACGACATGCGCGACGACGGTTGCTCGCCGGACTGCACGCTCGAATGCGGCGACGGGCGCGTGAGCGGCGCCGAGGCGTGCGACCGCGCGATCGCCGCGGGCATGCCGGGCGCGTGCCCGACGAGCTGCAACGACGGCGATGCCTGCACGACGGACGTGCTGTCCGGCGAGCGTTGCGCCGCGACGTGCGAGACGCGGCCCATCACCATGCCGATGAACGGCGACGGGTGCTGCCCGGCCGGCGCGACGATCGCCACCGACTCCGACTGCATGGGTCGGTGCGGGGACGGCGTGCGGACGCCGCCCGAGCGCTGCGACACGGCCATCCCGTCCGGAATGCCGGACGCGTGCCCGACGAGCTGCAGCGACGGCGATGCGTGCACCCGGGACGTGCTCATGATGGGCGGCACGTGCAATGCCCGCT
>JANWZI010000232.1 GCA_025054695.1 Myxococcota bacterium
GAGACGACGACGTCCGCCTCGATGCGCTCGCCGCCCTCCAGCCGCACGCCCCGCGCGGCGCCGTGCGCGACCACGATCTCGCGCACGTCGGCGCCATAGCGGATGGTGCCGCCCTGGCGCTCCACCAAGCGCGCCAGACCGGCCACCAGTTGCCCGGTACCGCCGCGCGCCCAGTGCACGCCGAAGCGGCGCTCCAGGTGCGGTATCAGCCCGTAGAGCGCCGTGACGCGGAACGGATCGCCGCCGATGAACAGCGGATGGAAGCTGAGCGCGAAGCGCAGGCGTTCGTCGCGCACGTGATCCGCCACCAGCGCGTACAGCGAGCGCAGCCCGCGCAGCCGCAGCAGGTCGGGCACGATGCGCGCCATGTCGGTCCAGTGCGAGAACGGCACGTCGCCCAGACGCTCGAAGCCCACGCGGTAGATCCGCTCCGTCAGCCGCAGGAAGCGCTCGTAGCCGGGCAAATCGCGCGGCGCGATGCGCGCCACTTCGGCGCGCATCGCCGCCTCGTCGGCATGCACGTCCATGTGCGTGCCATCGGCGAAGCACAGGCGATAAAACGGCGACAGC
This sequence comes from Myxococcota bacterium, assembly GCA_025054695.1. Taxonomy (GTDB): domain Bacteria; phylum Myxococcota_A; class Polyangia; order Polyangiales; family JANWZI01; genus JANWZI01. The sequence goes on from JANWZI010000232.1 coordinate 571, forward strand.
GGCTGCAGCGCGACG
>JANWZI010000233.1 GCA_025054695.1 Myxococcota bacterium
TGTGGCACAGGCCCGAGGCGACCATCTTGATGAGCAGCTCCCCCTGCCGGGGAGGGTCGAGTTCGACCTCGACGATCTCCCATTCCCGGGCCTTGGGCTTCACGGGCATCGACCGCACGATCGCCGTTCTCGTCTTCATGTGCTCGTCGCTCCTTCACGCTTGGGGGTGGACCACCGGGCGGGTCCGGCGAGGGGACACTAGGCAGGCGCCGCGCCGCGGCGCCCGTTTGCGCCCGGGCCCCCCAGGACCCGAACGTTCTCGGCCGCCAACCCTTTCTGGCCCTGGACCAGGTCGAATTCGACGACCTGACCTTCCACCAGGGTGCGGCGGCGACTGTCGGATCGGATCTGGCTGTAGTGGACGAAGACGTCGGGCTGGCCTTCCGTGCTGATGAAGCCGTAGCCCTTCTCGTCGTCGAACCACTTCACGGTGCCACTGGTCACCTGTCGCTCCTCCCCGGGCCCCGGGCCCCGGGCGGCAGGATAGCTAGATGTGACATCTGTCGCCCGATGCGACCGACCGGTGGTCTGAAGGACACGCCGTCTTCATCCGATGCTCACAGACGCTCCGGATACT
>JANWZI010000234.1 GCA_025054695.1 Myxococcota bacterium
CACCGTGAGGGACAATCAGCGCCACGCTGCCCTGCGGCGTGGTAATCAGATAGACCAGGGGCGCACCGGGTTGGGCTGTTGCTGCAATCTCCGCATAGGTCGGCGGGAGGAGGAACCCCTCATAGCCGGGAAGGGCGCGGATCGCGTCGATGGCTTTATCAAGCTTGGCGCGGGCGGCGCGGATGCGTTCAGCCAGATCAGTGAAGCGTGCCGTCTCCGGTTGGGTCTGCTGCACTTCGGCGGCCCGGTCGGCGCGTTCGAGGAACCGCACCGTCTCCGCCGTCGCGCGGTAGCGTTCATAGATGTCCGGATGATCGCGCTCGATCAGGGCAAGATCGGCGCGGTCGCGCGCCAGCGTCTCGCCGAGGCCGCGAGCGCGGCCCAGTTCAGCGACCTCGACCGCGCGCCGCAGCGCGCCGGGTTGTGCCGCGCGAACGAGGGCGTAGGCGGTGTACATGTGCAGGCCGCGCGCGGAGCTTAGCCATGTTTCTTGGTTGCTGCGCCGTAACTGCGTCTGGTGCAATTGCTCGACCGTCGCAAGGCCAAACTCAAACGCGCGAACAGCTTCTTCCCA
>JANWZI010000235.1 GCA_025054695.1 Myxococcota bacterium
CTGCTGCACGGTGAAGTTCTGGCCCAGGCGAATCAGGTCAAGCAACGACAGTTGGGACAGCCACTCGCCGTTGTAACGAATTTTCGTCCGTTCTCGGTCGAGGATGCGAAAGGCCTGCTCGGCGTAGGTCTTGGCGTTCTCGGCTACCTGTTCCGGCGTGAGCAGGGGACGTGCCTTGTTCTTGTCCGAGGGGTCGCCGACCAGCGCGGTGTAGCTGCCGATCAGGAACGTGACCTCGTGGCCTAAGTCCTGAAACTGGCGCAGCTTGCGCATAGAGATGGTATGGCCGAGATGCAGATCGGAAGAGGTCGGGTCATAGCCGCAGTACACGCGCAGCGGGCGGCCCTCGGCCAGCCGCTCGCGCAGCTCGCGGGCCATGTTTTGTTTCAGGGTCTCGTCACCGTATTCGGTGCCCTGCATCAGCAAGGCCACCTGTTCATCAAGGGTCATGCCGGATTACACCTATCGGGTTGTAGTTCTGGCTGTGTTGATTTTACATCAAGAGCGCACTGAAAAACGCATCACGAAAACGCAGTGTGCACGCAAAGGTTATCAGGGAATGTGCCGCCCCTT
>JANWZI010000236.1 GCA_025054695.1 Myxococcota bacterium
CCCCGCAGCTCGGCATCGAAGGGGAAATGCTCTTTTTTAGGCGTGAGCGTGGCAGTGATTTTCCAGTACTCTTCGGGCGTGAAGGCGCGGATTTCGCGTTCGCGCTCCACAATTAGGCGCACGGCGACGGTCTGCACGCGCCCTGCGCTGAGCGGTTTGCGCCCGCCGCGCGTCTTGCGCCACAGCAGGGGGCTGACCTCGTAGCCCACGAGCCTGTCCAGCACGCGCCGCGCCTGCTGCGCGTTCACGCGGTGCATATCAATCACGCGCGGGTTCTGCAGGGCGCGTTGCACGGCGTTGGCGGTGATTTCGTTGAACTCGATGCGCTGCGCATTCTGCAGGTTCAGGGCTTGCTGGATGTGCCACGCAATCGCCTCGCCCTCGCGGTCGGGGTCGGTGGCGAGATAAACCGTCGGCGCGCCCTGAGTCACAGCCTGCAGGCGTTTGAGCGTGTCGCGGCGGTCGGGCAGCGTCGTGTAGGTCGGCTCGAAATCGTTGTTCACATCCACGCCGAGCTGCGACTTGGGCAAATCGCGCACATGTCCCATTGACGCCTCAATC
>JANWZI010000237.1 GCA_025054695.1 Myxococcota bacterium
GACGCCGAGGACGCGCGCCGCGCCGCCGCGCTCGGCGTCGACGCGGTGGGGGTGGTGCTGGTCGAGGGCAGCGCGCGCGCGGTGTCGCTCGCGGGAGCGCTCGCCGTGCGCCAGGCGTTGCCGCCCTTCGTCGCCCTGGTCGCGGTGCTCCGTGACCCGCCGCCGGCGCTGGTGACCGAGGTCGTGGCGCGACTCGCTCCCGACTGGCTCCAGTTCCACGGCGACGAACCGGGCGACTTCTGCGCCGCCTTCGGCCGCCCCTACCTCAAGGCGGTCGCGGCCGGGGCGGGGATCGACTGGGCTTCCCTGCTCGCCGGTCACCCGCGCGCGGCGGGCTTCGTCGCCGACAGCCACGCGCCGGGCGGGCTCGGCGGCACCGGGCGGACCCTCGACTGGAGCCGGCTCGCGCCGCCGCATCCGCGCCCGCTCGTTCTCGCCGGCGGGCTGAGCTGCGAGAATGTCGCGGCGGCGATCCGCGCGGCGCGTCCCTTCGCGGTGGACGTGGCGAGCGGGATCGAGAGCGCGCCGGGGCGCAAGTGCCCGCGGCGGATGCAGGCCTT
>JANWZI010000238.1 GCA_025054695.1 Myxococcota bacterium
TGGACGCCTCGTCCAACGCCGCCAACGCCGCGTCGTAGAGTTCGGGCAGCTCGCACAGCACCGCCTCCAACGCCGCCGCGCTCACCTGAGCGAGCTGCTCGCGCTGGGCGAGGCGCGGCTCGATTTTGCGCTTGGCGACCTCGCGCAGGGTGTCGCCGTAGATGGACGCCTCCACGAGGGCGACATCGGTCAGCGGCGTCCACTGCAGGCGCCACTTCTCGCGCAGGCGCGCCATCTGCCCGTAGGTCGCCGCCTCGCCCGACTGCAAATCGGCGAACGGGATTTTGGCAACGGCGAGCCGATGCAAAAAGATGGACTGCTGCACGGCGTGCGGCTCGGCGAGGTTCAGACGCAGGTCGGTCGGGTCGTCCTTGACGGGGATGCGCAGCTCGTGCGCGAGGCGGTAGAACTCGGCTTGCACGGGGGGCTGCGTCTCGGACTGCGGGGCGCGCCCGATACGCTCGCCAATCATCAGGCGTTTGAGGGGCTGCTCCACGCGCTCGGCTTGCCCGCGCCCGAACACGGCGACGGCAGCGTCAATCGTCTCGCGATAGCCCGGC
>JANWZI010000239.1 GCA_025054695.1 Myxococcota bacterium
TTGCCACCGCGCAGGTCAATGGCCGGGAACACGGTGAAGCGCAGAGCAGGTGCAGTAGTCTGCGGTCTGCCGTCTACGGTCATCTTCAGCCTCGCTCCACAAAGTTCTTCAGCAACAACAGCCCGACCTGCTGGCTCTTCTCCGGATGGAATTGAATGCCGTACACGCGCCCGCGTCCGACGATGGACGGATATGGGCCGCCGTAGTCGGTGATGGCGAGGGTATCGGCAGGCTGCGCCTCGCAGTAATAGCTGTGATTGAAGTAGGCATACGCGCCGCGCCGGTGTGAGGGACTTTGAGATGAGAGATTGGAGAGGGAGACGATGAGAAGGAAAAGCGCCGGACACGACCGGACAGCAGGCCCAGCCCCTCGTGTTCGCCGCGCTCTTCGCTTGCTTCAAACAGCACCTGCATGCCGAGGCAGATGCCGAGCAGGGGCGTGCCGCGCGCAGCGACTTCGCGCACCGCTTCGGCGAGGCCGCGGGCGCGCAGGCCCTTCATCCCGTCGCCGAACGCGCCAACGCCGGGCAGCACGACTTTCTCGGCGGCCAGGATGA